>JAADFT010000285.1 GCA_013152765.1 Calditrichota bacterium
ACCGCCTGCTGCCCCGTCTTGCGGAAACATTCCAATGTGTGCTCGAAAGAAGCCGTCCGCAACCGCCGTGCCTTGCGGGTATTTCGAATAAGTCCAGACTAAAATCGAAGGGGGGACGCCGGCAATTGTGCCGGGCACCTGGTTACGCCGATCCCAGCGATCGGGCGGAAGGCAACACCAGCCCGGTAAGCAGCGAAGCGGACAAAGCGCGAACTCATTCTGCTTGCCAGTTTCGGCTCTGGTGGAGCAGCTCCTGTCCGCGTTGTCGATTCGGGACCAAGAGTTCCTGACGCGTGAGCAGGTTCAGGGGGCGTTCGAAAAGACCGAGCCGACATGGGGGCGGCTTCAAAGCACCCACGTCGATCGTGCGCAGCAAACTTGTTGCTTCGGAGATTTCCGGCAACGAATTCAGTGTCGCAGAGGCTCTTCACTCGAAACCTTCCAACAGAGGAACAACGCATGATTTTGTCTGCCAAGCGAGGTCGTCGACTGTTGATCGGGGTTGCGTTTTTCCTCGGCAGTGCGGGCATTGTACTTGCCCAGTCCGACCCGTTTACCCAGGTTACCACGGGCAACGTGGTTACGGACGGCGGCGGTTCCATCGGCTGCGCCTGGGGTGACTACGACGGCGACGGACACCAGGACCTGTTCGTTGCGAACGGCTACGGCGGTGCGAATTTCCTTTACAAGGGCAACGGGGATGGCACCTTCACGAAGATTACCACCGGTGACATCGTGAGCGACGCCACGTACTCCGCCGCCTGTACCTGGGGTGACTACGACAACGACGGCGACCTGGACCTCTACGTGACGAACTCCGGGGGGCTGAGTCCGGAGGCAAACCTGCTGTACCGCAACAACGGCGACGGCACGTTTACGAAGGTTACCTCGGGCGCGCTGGTGGAGGACGTGGAAGCCTCGGCGGGTTGTAGCTGGGGCGACTGGACGGCCGACAACCTGCTGGACCTGATCGTGGCCAACGGGTCTTTTCTCTCGGCGGGTCGCAACAGCCTTTACAACAACAACGGCGACGGAACTTTCACCAAGGTCACGTCCGGAGACGTGGTTTCTGAGGACGGCAACTGGTCGGGTGTGGCCTGGGCGGACTTTGACAACGACGGTGACCTGGATCTGTTCATCTGTCGGGACAGCAACCAGAACAACGCCCTTTACGTGAACGACGGCGCCGGCAATCTGGTCAAGGTTACGAGTGGCGACATCGTTTCCGACGGCGGGGAGTCCCAGGGCGCAAGCTGGGGCGACTACGACAACGACGGTTACCTGGACCTGTTCGTGGCCAACTGGGACCAGCAGAACAACTGCCTCTACCACAACAACGGTGATGGCACCTTCACCAAGATCACGACGGGGCCGGTTGTCAACGACGGTGGCTACTCAATCGGGAGCGCGTGGGCTGACATCGACAACGACGGCGACCTCGACCTCTTCGTTTCCAACGACGGCGCGAACCCGGCTTTTCTGTACTTCAACAACGGCGACGGCACCTTCACGAGAGACACGACGAGCGTGGCGGTCGATTCCACGAACTACGGCAAGGGTGTTGCTTTCGCGGACATCGACGAAGACGGCGATCTCGACCTTTTTGTCTCTCGTGACGGGAACAATCGGCTTTACCTCAACAACGGCACCTCGAATCACTGGATCAACATCCACCTGGTTGGCACGCAGTCGAACTGGGCTGCCATTGGCGCGAAGGTTTGGCTGAAAGCCACCATCGGCGGTACGGCGATCTGGCAGCTTCGCGAGATTTCGGGGCAAACGGGTTCGGCCGCGCAAAACAGCCTCAATGCTCACTTTGGCCTCGGCGATGCGACTCTGGTCGACTCGATTCGGGTGGAGTGGCCGTCGGGGATTGTTCAGGTGCTTACCGACGTCGGCGTGGACCAGTTTCTGACAATTACGGAGTCGGAAGAGGGCGTTCTTGGCGACGTGAACGGAGATGACCTGGCAAATTCTACGGACGCGCTCATCATTTTGTCTTGTGACGTTGGGATTGACGTGTCGCAGTACTGCCCGATGAACTGCGGCGACTGCAACGCAGATACGTACGTCAACTCGACTGACGCGCTCATCATCCTGTCTTACGACGTCGGCATCGACGTGCCCTACGACGTGGGGCAGCCTGGTTGTCCGAGCAACGTTCAGCCGTGTTCTGGGTGCAATCCGTGACGCACGTTCTTGACTTGAATTCGACGAGCGAAATTCGGACGAGGGGATTCTGGGGGCGACACCCCGCAAGTTTGGGGAATCAAGCGTAAGGGAGGACTACCATGCGACGCTGTTGGGTTAGTGGGGTCATTCTGGTAGCGGTCGTGTTCATGGCTGGAGTTGTTCTGGCGGGGCAGATTGTGGCATCGGCCAGTCCGGACCTGGGCGCGGCGAAGCCGGGCCAGGAGATCCACGTTCCGATCATCATCGACATGACCAACATGCCGGAAAAGCTGGGCAGCTTCACCGGCAAGCTGCGCTGGGATCCCACGGTACTTCGGTACCTTGGCTACCATGCGGGAGCCAACAATTCCTTCCGTACCCTCGTGGTGAACAGCAAGAAAACCAACCGCGGCGAACTCATTTTCGCGGGAGCAAATCCCTACGGGGCCGAGGGAAAGGCCGAAGTCCTCAACGTCACTTTCAAAGTGATCGGACAGACGGGAAGCAGCAGTCCCCTGCAGCTCAGCTTCACGGCCATGGCGGCTGCGTATACGTTTCACAATCTCTTACCGTACGTGCACGCCACGACGACGTCTGTTGATCAGGGTGTACAGGTCGGTGACGTTCCAAAGAAATTTGGCCTCTCGCCAAACTACCCGAATCCATTCAACCCGTCCACCGAGATCGTTTTCGAGCTGCCTCGTTCTTCCAAGGTTGAGCTGGTCGTCTACAACCAGGTGGGGCAGAAGATTCGCACCCTGGTCGACGGGAAGAAGCGGGCCGGTCGCTACGTGGTGAAATGGGACGGCCGCGACGACAGCGGGAGAGTTGTTCCGGGTGGGATTTACGTGTGCAAGATGGTGGCTGGAGATTTCAGCGCGCACACGAAAATGCTTTTTCTGAGGTGATTCTAACGGACGTTTGGGGGATAGAATCTGCGCGGGCGAGGATAGCCCGGCTTGGTACGTGACGAATTGGGAATGGTTCTGATTTGGCAGAGGTGTTCTCTGGTCTGGACAGGGATGGTCTGTGGTGATAGAAATGGAGACTTCTGGAATGGTCGCTTTTCGCGGAAAAATCCGGCGGGCTGGGCTTAGTGCTTTTGTGGCGTTGGTGGCGTTTGGGACGCTCGGACTTGGTTTGGCACAGGCTCAGGACCAGGTTGTGGCGGAGGCTGTTCCATCGGATGAACGCCCAGCAGTGGGGCAGCAGATCGATGTGGCGGTCAACATCGACATGACGAACATGTCGTCGCCAAATGACAAGCTCGGAAGCTACACGGCTTCGCTTACCTGGGACACCTCGGTGCTGCGCTACAAGGGGTATTCCGGTGGAACGACGAGCGGTTTCGACAGCCCCACCGTGAACGAGGCAGACACGGCTTCCGGTACGCTTCGCTTTTCGGACGCGTACGCGAACGGTGCCTCGGGGAAGGTAAATGTCATTCACGTGACGTTCGAGGCTGTTGGCTACGGACAGTCTGTTCTCGACCTTGAGTTTTCCGCCATGGCGGCCGCGTACACCTTTGCGGATTTGCTGCCCTACCTGACGGTGAACGACGGAAACGTTGACGTCGCAACCCTGACCGTTACTTCTCCAAATGGAGGAGAAAACTGGGAGGCGGGATCGACGCACGACATCACGTGGACCAGTGGCGGAACCAGCGGGAATGTCAAGATTGAGTACAGTTCCGACGGTGGTTCGTCGTGGACTACCGTGGTGAGCAGCACCGCAGATGACGGGACGTACACGTGGACTGTCCCGAACGATCCCTCCGATCAATGCCTCGTCAGGATAACGGACACAGACGGTTACCCTTCTGATCAGAGCGACGCGGTGTTCAGGATCTCGCCAGCTCCTTCGCTGACCGTGACCTCCCCGAACGGCGGTGAGGACTGGCAGGTAGGGTCGACGCACGACATTACGTGGACCTCGAGCGGGACGAGTGGCAACGTGAAGATCGAGTACTCGACGGACAACGGGTCGAACTGGACCACGATTACCTCGAGCACGGTGGATGACGGCAGCTACTCGTGGACGATTCCGAACACACCGTCGGACCAGTGTTTGGTGAAAGTGAGCGACACGGACGGGG
>JAADFT010000286.1 GCA_013152765.1 Calditrichota bacterium
AGGTCCCGGCGGAGGTGCGGGCAGCGAGTCAACCCGGGGAGGCGGTCCGCCTGGCGGCGGCGCAGGAGCTGGCGGTTGCGGCGGAACCTGTACCCTCGGTTCGCCGGGTGCTGGGGCACCAGCAGGACCCGGGGGTGGCGCAACGTTTCCGGGAGGTGGCGGAGCCGTGCCCGGAGCCGGAGGCGGCAACGGGTTGCCATTCGGACCTGGCGGCGCCGGGTTACCAGCAGCGGGAGGAGCAGGCGGTGTTCCACCTGGCGGCGTCACGCCGGGTGCCCCGGGAGGCGGCGCTGGTTCCGGCGGGGGGACTGCTTCGGGGCCTCCGTCACCAGCGGGACCGCCGCCGCCCTCGAGATTTTGCGCCGGAGCAAGCGGCGGGGGTGGCGGTGGCGGCGGGCCAGGTTTACAGGCAAGCGTCAGAGCGACGCCCGCAACCAGCAGCGGCACGAGCCACATGTTCTTTCTGTCCATCTTTGTACCCTCCAATTTCCGCAACTTTGATGCGGATGGAAGGCTCCCCGGACAAATCGCTGTCGTCGTTCACTTTTGGCCGAAGCACGAACGGGAAGCGGCACGCCCGCCGCCCCTGTGCCCTTCTGTGGCTTCTGCACAGGTGGCGTCTTCTCTCGCTTTCTGGCTGCATCCCGACGCCAAGCCCTGTCGTGTCGGCATCTAACCGCAGGATTCACACAGCCAGAAAACGAAGTACGTCAGGATTCCCAGCCCAAACGCCAGGTAGCTGAGGAGGTGGAATTCGAGCAGGAAGGAACGCGTACTCGAGACGTGAGCTTTGTAGAACCGGTACGAAATCAGACTGGCCAGGGATCCGATCAGATTGCCAAACCCACCGACGCTGACGCCCCAGAGCAAGGCCTGCCAGTTGCGGGTAAAATCCGCAAACAGCAGCGCGCTCGGCACGTTGCTGATGAACTGGCTGGCAAAAGCGGACGCCAGAAAGACCTGGGCCGGCTTTTGCAGGTCGAACTCGAGCATCAGCATCAGGTTGTCGGTGAAGCCAAAGAACGCCAGAAATGTGGCAAGCAGTACGAAGTCGATTCGCAAACTGCGCCGGTCCACGACCAGCGCGTAGGCGAGCGGCAAAGCGCCCACAGCAAGAGGAAGCAGGTGCAACACTCCGGCCACAAAAATCGCGAACGACAGCAGGTAAACGACGGCGTGCCGGTCCACACGTACAGGCACCCCGTCGTCCACCAGGGTGAGCCGTCCAACTCGCACAAATGAAAGAACCACGACAAAGAGCAACGACACAACGCCGAACAGAAGAATCACCCGCACGAACTCAACCGGGTGCAGATGGTAGTGGTAGTAGATGAAGATGTTCTGCGGGTTACCGAACGGCGTCAGCGCCGAGGCCCCGTTGGCCGTCAACGTTTCCAGGATGACCAGCGAGCCCTTCTTCGGAACGTTCATCGCCAGGGTCAGGGGGACCACTGTGAGCAGGGCCACGTCGTTCGTAACAAACATCGAAAGGACGGCCGTCAGCAAGACGAGTCGCAACCCGAGTGCCCGACCACCACCAACGCGCCGGGCCAGGTTGTGCAAGAACCCGCTGTTTTCCAGACCTTTGGCAATGACCAGGAACACCAGCAATGTGAACACGACCTCGAAATCGTGCACAGCGTACGCTGGCATTCGCCGCAGCCAAAGCGACGTGACGACCAATCCGGCCGCACTGATGACAAGTAACCATTCTTCGATTAGCTTCCGGACAATCCTACTTGGCATACGCCTGCATTTCCTGAGTGGCTGGGGTGTCTGGCACGATCCCGGTTCCGTCGTAAGTCACGCGAAGTTCGGCAACGATTCTCCCCTGGTAGGCAAGCGGTACAACCCAGCACGCCTCAGGTTCGCGGTACTCGGCTCCGTCCAGGACTTCCAGTCCGCTCAGGACCCGTTGAGCCGAGCGAACCACGTCATCCGCCGACACCGTCTGCTGGAACACCCAGGGATTGTACCCTTTGGGCAGCACCTCTCCGGTACGCGGATCGAAACGGAGCACACCAACCGCAGCACCGTCGTACACCAGAGCCACTTTCAGATCCAGCTCGCCGCGAGGTGCACGCATGGCCCAGGGGCGGCTGACCGAGAGGTAAGCTTTAGCGCGCCCCGCGGTTTGCACAGCGAGTGTCGCTTTGCTGAGGTCCACGTTCACGGCTGGCCCCGGCGGTGCTGGAGGGGCTGGAGCAGCTCCAGGTGCCGGTGGCGGCACCTGGGGTGCGCCGGGAGCAGGCGGAGGAGCACCAGGGATTCCAACGGGACCGCTGATGAGCGGCGGAGCTCCCGGGGGCACAGGTCCTGTTGCCTGAGGCGCATTTTGCGGGCTGGTAGCTAACGGGGGTTTGTTCTGGGCAAACAGCAGGAGAGCAGCCCCGAGCAACAGCACCAGTACTCCCAGGGCAATTCTGGATGGCAACGCAAACATGATCTCACCTCCTTTTCACGTGGTGTGATTGCACGCAGCGTTCCCCCGAAAAAAAGCCCTGACGAGCAACGTTCGCTAGGGAAAAAGCGATTCCCCGACCCCTGGCAACCTGCCGTCTTGTCCGGCAATTGAGAAGCGGGGACGAACATTTCTTCCGCCCGACACAGGTGTGCGGGGATCAGCCTACCGAGCAAGGCCCCCTGCAGGATCCCTGTGCCTGACAAACGATCCGGGTCCGGATTCACATCCGAAGTGCTTCACTCAGTCGGGCTCCCCAGGTCAAAGAACCACGTTCTGAACGACTGCTCAGTCTATTTGTTCCACAAGATTAAGATTTTAGACGGGAATTTGCAGTGACAGAAAGCACCGGAAATGCGCTGTAAAAACGGCGTCAGGAACGCCTTCGGGATGCGGGAAATGCGGGGAGCAAACGTTGGCCGTGCCAACGACAGGCGCGTGCCCGGTACGGTGAGCCCCGGTAGCCGAAACCGCAGGGAGAATTCACGTACGAGAAACAACTGGCACCTCAGAGGAGGTAGGTCTTCCCCTCGATGGCCGCGTCGGTTGCCAGGAACTGTCGACGGGCCTCCTCCTCCATCGCTTCGATTGTCTCGTCGTCGTGCTCAGGATCGTGGTGGAAAAGCACCAGCCGGCGCACTCCGGCCGCGGCAGCCACCTGGGTAGCCATTTCGATTGTGCTGTGGCCGTACCCCTGCTTTGGCGACGCCGGATCCATGTACTCCTGCTCCCGGTACTGGGCATCGTGGATCAGCAGATCGGCCCCGCGGGCCAGATCGATCAACCGCACGTCGCCACCCACGTACCCCTCGGTGTCCGTCGCGAAAACCACGCTCCGGCCGTCGCTCTCGATTCGGAAAACATACACACCGCCCTTGGGGTGCGCGTAGCTGCGCATCACGCGAATGGTAACCTGGTTGTTGCCATTTGGCACCTGGTCGTGGAAGAGGTTGTAGACCTCCGGCTCGATTTGCCCTTCCCGCAACACGATGACCTGCGATTCGTGCAGGCTTTGAATCACCTTGATGCTGCGCATCTCGTCCAGACGCACGGGCGAGTACGGCGGGAGGAGCACACTGGCGAGCGTGGCTTCGAAATCGCCGGAAAGGCCGGCCGGTCCGAAGATGTGAAGCTTGCCGTGACCGGCGTGGGCAGGGAGAAAGAAAGGCAAACCCTGGATGTGGTCGTGGTGCGTGTGTGTGATGAGAAGCGTTGCACTTACCTGCGAGCTGCCGTTCTCTGGGGAGAACTCCTTCATCAACTGTTTGCCAAGCGGGATGATGCCCGTCCCTGCGTCCAGAATGATGACGTGCCCCTTGGCGCGAACTTCGACGCACGGCGTGTTTCCGCCAAATCTGGCCGTAGACGGACCAGGCACCGGGTAACTTCCTCGCACCCCCCAAAGTCGCACTAACAGGCCATTTGTTGCCATTCGCTCCTCGTTGCCTTCGTGCCTCCTGCGTTCAACCCCGCGCTCGTGCACCACCGACGCGCCCTCGATTGTAGGCAAAGAGTACAAAAAAATCAAGGGCTAACAGCCAACTTTCGCGACGGAATTGACGCGCCTCACAGCCAGAAACCTAACCCCTCTGCACGGACGAAACCGGTTGCTCGAAAAAACTCTACGTTTCCCGTCCACGATGCCCCTTCCTTCACACCCCGCAGGGCTTTGCAAAAACCGTGCAACGTGTTGAATCGCGGTCCAGCGCGTGCCACTCGTGAACGCGAGCTCTTCCCCTGTGCGGCTGCTCTTTGCTCTGCGTCAGCACCATCCGCGAGTTCGGCTTAGACTGCAACCGCCCCGCACGGAACATGCGACATTGATGTCACAAGTTCTACAAGCAAACGGGGCCTCCTGCGCAAAAGCAAAAAGCCGCCTCCCACGAGGGAAACGGCCTGTTTGCACATCAGTTCGGTACGTCGGCTGCAAACGCTGCGGATCGGATCAGTCCAGAACCTTGAAACCGATCTTCACGGTCACCTGAAACTCGGCAACCTTGCCGTCCTGCAGGCGACCACGCTGTTCCACCACCTCGAACCAGCTCATGGCTTCCACGGATTCCGCAGCCTTTGCAACTGCCGCACGCACAGCGTCGTCGAAACTCTCTGTGCTCGTTCCCACAACTTCGATCTTCTTGTACACGCTACCCATTCGTCTCTCCTTTCTTTCCGGCGGCTCCGGGGATGCACGCCCCGCCCGCCGCTGGTTCCACCCCTTCTGCTTGCCCCATCAGGCCGCGCCCAGGAACGGCCGCAAGCGGTCTCGCCTGGACGTGTGTTGCAATTTGCGCAGAGCCCGATTCTTGAGTTGCCTCACACGCTCCCGACTCAAACCGAGCTCTTCCCCGATTTCCCCGAGCGTGTAGGGGCGCTCAAAGCCGAGACCAAAAAACATGCGCAGAATCTGCGCCTCGCGAGGCTCAAGAGTATTCAAAACCGCGTTCAATTCCTCTTCAAACGCCTGCCGTGTAAGCGCGTCATCGGGGCTGAGCGCGTCGGGATCACCCAAGCGGTCGCCGAGCAGCAGGTTCGAGCTGTTGTCCATCGGCTGGTCCAGCGACAGATCCCGTCTGCTGTGGAAGCGCGACAGATTGGCCCGCAGCACGGTCGCGTCGGTGTCCATTTCCGAGGCAATCTCTTCGAGGCTCGGGTCGCGGCCGAGTTGCTGCTCGAGCTTGCTGGACACCTTGGACACGCGATTCAGCGCCCAGACGTGGTTGATCGGAATGCGTACCGTGCGGTTGTACTTGGCCAGAGCCTGAAGAATCGACTGTCGAATCCACCACACGGCGTACGAGATGAATTTCACCCCGCGAGTCACGTCGAACCGCTTCGCCGCCTCGATCAGCCCAACGTTGCCCTCGTTGATCAGGTCCGCCAGTGGCAGCCCCGAATCCTTGTACTCTTTGGCAACCATCACGACGAAGCGGAGATTGCCCTCCACCAAACGGCGCAGCGCTTCTTCGTCCCCCTTTCGCGCCCGGAGCGCCAGCTCCTGCTCCTCCTCGACCGTCAGGAGCGGGCGATCGTGAATCTCTTCCAGGTAGCGTTTCAGGAAGCGGGAGTCCCCGGCCCGTTTGGTGACGCGCAGCCGTCGCATGCCTTTTCTCCCTTCAGAAAACGGCGCTCCAGGACCACGATCAGCAGCGACAACCGGAGCGCCTGGAGAAACTCCCGTGTTCTCGTCGCTTTCGACCGCAAACAGCGCGGTCGAAGCCAAAAATCAGCAACTGCCAGAACTCCGCGCCGAAGCCGTGTCGCCAAAACGCCACACGAGCTCAGGCGGCGTACACACCACAACCAGACGGCACTCTACGCAGCGTGCACTTCGGATTTTTTGGGTCTGCCGTTGTCCGGAACTTCCAGGTCTTCCGTTTCCCTGTACTCGCCGGTCAGCAGTTCCAGGTGTTTCCTCTCCTCTTCGGCCAGCTCCAGGAACGTCTGGCGCAACCAGCCTGGCGGCACCAGCGAAGAGGCGTTCTCGTAGAATTCGATCGACCGCTTCTCGTTCTCTTTGGCTTCTTCCAGAATTTTGTCAGCCGCCGTGGGCTCGCTGAGCAACTCCACCAAGCGTCTCCTCTTGTTAACGTTCAGGTAGAGAAGTTTGTTGCCCGTCAGATCTTCGTACCTCTTCTGAAACAACTTGCGGTGTTTGTTCTCCTCTTCGAGGATTTTCTCGAGGAGCTCTTTGTTGGCCGGAATTTCTTCCGACTCAATCGCGGCTTCGTAGAACCGGCGCAAATCCGTTTCCAGTTGAATGGCCAGTTTCAACCCGTCCAGCAACTCCAACCGCGTGATCTTCGCCATCAAAACACCTCCTTCGCATCGTTTCGAGGCCCCCGCTTTTCCGCTTCAAACAACTCAACCACCCGTGCTATTCCCGACCCAGTTTATCCCGTTAGCCCGAACAGCGGAACCCACGCTGAACCCACATTGCTCTAACGGACGTACGCAGTGGAAGGATCCCTTCGGGGAGAAACACCCTGTACTGGTTCGACGCTTCAAAAACAAGGATGTGACAACTCTCACGGAGGGCCCTACCAGCCCACACACCTCCCGTACGGCTTCCGGCTCCCCACTGTGACGTCGTTCTGGCACAGCGAGTGACGGACACCCGGCACGTAACTTAGCCAAATCCACACTCTTGCACGAGAGGACTCACGCGTGTACGCGGAAAACCCCCGCGAGGATCCCTCGAGCAGGGAGCAGAGCCGGTTTCCAGAGGGCGTGCCGAAACGGTCAGGTGCAGCAACCCCTCAAAGGGCGAGTTCGCCTTGTAGATTTGCCTGAAGTGAGCAAGAGTCAGCGCGGCACCAGCGCCCGGTCCGCCCCTTTGTGGACACGTAGCCTCACCCACCGGGAGAATTCCCTCCTCGGAGGCAGGTAGGCTAATCCGCGATCCTTTCCACCTTCTTGACCTTCACCAGCGGCCAGAGCCGCTCCACGTCTTCCGGACGAACGTTGCCAGCCAGCTCGGTGAGTGTGTTGGCGGTGCCGCAGGCAATCCCGAAGCGCACTGCTTCCACGAGGTCCTTCCCCTCAAGCGTCGCCAGGGCAACACCGGCCGCAACGGCGTCGCCCGAGCCGATCGGGTTCACCGCTTCAACCTGTGGCGGCTCGTAGCTGTAGAGCTCACCTTTCGCAAGCAAGTAGGCGCGACCCGGTCCTGTGGTAACCAGGACCGCGCTTGCCCCCAGCTCCACCAGGCGGTGCATAGCGGCTTCCAGCCCGGGCTCGTCCGGCAAAGCCGCCAGAAGCTCTTTCTTGTTCGGCTTGGCCAGCAGAGGTCGCGCTCGAAGGCTCTTCAAAAGCAGCTCACCCGGGGCGTCCACGATTGTCGGCACGCCCTTCACCCTGGCTAACGCAGCCAGGCGGCCGTAAAAGTCCGGTGGTGTGCCCGGGGGACTGGTGCCGGAGAAAACCGCAAACACGGCACGGGAAAGGTCCTCCTCGAAACGGGCGGACATTCGATCGGCCGCGCTGGAATCGATGGGAAGCGCCTCTTCGACGATTTCGGTCTGCGTGCTCTCCTTCGTGTCAATCAGCGTAGAGCAGACCCGGGTCGGCTGGCCGGTGTCCACGGCCTCGACATCCAGTCCTTCTTCCTCCAGCACCCGAAGCAGCTCCTGCCCCACAAAGCCCCCGACAAAGGTGAACAGCTTTGCACGCTGACCGAGCTGGCCCAGAATTCGCGCCACGTTCGTGCCTTTGCCGCCGCCCGACACGCGCTGCTTCACGGCACGGTTCACTTCACCGAGCTGCAGCCCGTCAAACCACAGGGTCCGCTGTAACGCGGGATTTGGTCCCACGCACAGGACGACGTCTTGCTCTCTGTCGCTCAACCTGCTCTCTCTTGCCTCCACTCCAGTCCGTCGCGCACAGTCGCGGATTCACTGAACGATGAGCTCAGGCACCTTGCCCGCTGCTTCCCGTACCGCCCTGCCAGCGCGGTCCAAATTTCGCCGCCGCAAGGATGGCCTCCACCATCGAAATTTCGTTGGCTTTGCCAGTGCCAGCAATGTCGAACGCTGTGCCGTGGTCCACGCTGGTGCGCAGGAAGGGCAACCCGAGGGTCAGGCTCACCGTCCGGTAGAAGTCCAGCGTCTTGGTGGCAATGTGTCCCTGGTCGTGGTAAAGCGAAATCACGGCGTCGAAGTGCCCCTCCTTGGCCAGGTGGAAAACGGAGTCGGCAGGAATCGGGCCCGCCACGTCGTAACCGCGGTCCCGCAGGTCCTGAACGGCCGGTGAGATTTCCTCGATTTCTTCCCTGCCGAACATGCCGCCTTCGCCACCGTGCGGATTCAGAGCAGCCACAGCCACCTTCGGTTTCGGAAAGCCAAGCTTCGCCAGCTGCTCGCAAGCTTCAGCAGTGAACTTCACGAGCGGTTCGCGCTTGATGTGGTCAGCGATTTCGCGAAACGGCAGGTGCCGCGTGAAGAAGAACACTCGCAGCGTGTCCGTGACAAAGAGTGTGAACACAGAGCCCGCATTCGTGAGTTTCTTCAGCGCCTCGGTGTGGATCCAGGTAAGGCACCTTGGCAAGGCGCAAACTTTCCTTGTTGATCGGGGCGGTGGCCAGAGCCGTTGCCTTGCCCTCCAGGCACAACTCCACGGCCCTCCGAATGGCCTCGAAAGCCGCGCGGCCACCCTCAGCCGAGATCTTCCCAATTTCCGCCCGCTCACCACCGGCCTGAATGTCGAGCACGGGAATCTCGCCGCTACCGGTTCCGAGGTCGTCCGGAGTCACACTGTGGAAGTTGTGCTCCACGCCCACCATTTTGGCTGCCCGTTTCACAACCTCCAGGTCGCCCACAACCACGGGCAAACAGGCGTCCCAGACAGTCTGGTTCGCAAGTGCTTTAACGACAATTTCCGGCCCAACGCCAGCGGGATCTCCGACCGTAACCGCCACAACCGGCTTCTGATGCTCAGTCATCCTGGTCCTTTCTCCTGTACAGTGCCGGGTTCATCTCTGGATCGTTGTACATTTTGAACTGCCGGTAGACAACCGGGCTCCGTCGTCCAAGCAGGAAATCCTCCCGTAGGGCATCGTAGGCGCGCTCCACGTGTCCGCGTTGCTGCAGCAAGATCTCCAGGCGCTGGCGACTCCGGGCCCGGTGTGCGTCCTCCACGTCTTCGCGCTGGGTTTGCTCGCGCATGTGGTACACCTTGAGACTCAAAATCGAGAGGCGGTCGCAAAGCGTTCCGAGCGATTCCGCCGGGTACTCCGGAAGTCCGCTCAAAGCCCGCTCAGCCAGCGCCTGCGCCCAGATTTCGTCGATGCGCTCCATCATGTCGTTCCGGCGCTGGTTCAGGCGGTCGATCGTCCGCTTGGTGGAAGCGATGACCGAATCCGGTACGTCCGTGCGCCTGGCTTCGTCCTCCGCATGCCAGAGGTCGAAGTTCGTCCGGTGCAACACCAACCAGGCATCGTGGAGCGAATCCGCCTCGTCCGAAATCTCCGAGCGCTCCCCGTGCCACAGAGCCGTTAGCCGGTCGAACTCCAGACTCAGCTCCGCTCCGGGTTCCAGAAACGCCTGGGGCGTGTGGCCCTTGCCCAGAAACGTCGCCAGGCTCTCGACGCCAAAACCGAGCTCGCGCGCCGCGCTCACAACGGCGTCCGGCAGCCAGACGTCGTACAGCACGCACCCGGGGCTCGGCACGCTACCGGAGCGCCGCAACGCCTCTCCAGCGTCGCTGGCAAAGTCCTCCGGTGTGGTGAACACCACCTGCACGAACAGATCCGTGCGCAGGAAAGCTTCGCGCAGACCAGCCTCCCACTCCGGATGCCGCTCATCCTCCACCACAACGGCTACGAGCGGCACGCCCTGTGTCCGAACCGCCTTCAGCGCGCGGACGTCCGCAGAAGTCCAGCGCCAGAATCTTCCCACAACCAGTCTCATCTACGTCAGCGACTCCGTTGGTTCCGTTTTCTCACCGCACCGCCGCAGGCAGCAGCTAACGCACCACTTTTGCTTTTCCCGGAACGTGGCCTCAGGTAGTCGCGAGCCCGCCAAGTGAACCACCACTCAGCCCGAACGCAGAACGCGGCGAGCGACCGTGGCAAGTTTTTCCCGAAGCACCGCAGGTTCGCCGCCCACGTCGCACCAGTCGTACCCGAAGAACACGAGTTGTTCCGGCCGGTGCCGCACTGCCTGCTCGGCAAAGCGTTTCCAGCCGACCTCCGGGTGAAAGCGCCCGGTGTAGCGCGCTTCGTAACGCCGGGCACCAATGAAGCCGTCTGCCACGTACGTCACGGGCTGGCCCGTTTCCACTGCTTCCCGCAGCCCTTTCTCACCGGCCCGGTCGTCCGGGTCGGGATTGAAAACGACCAGCCGCACCTTGCGCTTGGTTGTTTCAACAAAAAGGTTGGGGTCGAGCTCACGTCCCCGGTAAATGTACCCCACCTCGCCTGCGTAGCCCGTTCGCCGGACTGCCCGCTCCACTTTGGCCGCAAGCTTCGCCTCGCGTTCGGTCAAAGCTCGTTTGGCCAGGTAGTTGCCCTTGCTGGTTTTGCCCTCCCCTTCCAGCAGAAATCCAGCCGCATTTGGAAAAAGCTCCGCCTGCTCCACGAACATCTTGGCAATTCGGTTTCGCACCGAGGTCTCGGCCGCGTCGGCAACCACAAGCCGTTTGGGCCAGTAGTGGGCAGCGTCCGCGAATTCGTCCAGCACCGTGGGGCCGTCGTAGGTTTCGGCGTCGTAGAGGTACACCTGGTTCACCAGGTAGACGCGGATCTTACGACCGCGCGCCTGCCGCAACAAACGGCGCAATACGGCGTTCTCCGTGGCAACGTTCAGGGAAAAATCCGGCTGGTCCAGCCACGCCAGGGACGAGTGGTAACCCGTGCTGTACCAGTGCAGGTACAGGAATAGCACTCGCGCGCCTCTGCTGCCCATCCACTCAATTTGTTCGGCCCACTGGGCCTGATTCCACAGGTGGGCACGTCCGTGGAGACTCGGCGCGAAGACTTCCCACCAGCCAAAATCGACCGACGTCTGCGGCGCTGCTTTCTTCCGCTGCGGACGGGTCACGAGGCCTGCTCCTGCATGAAGCGGAGAGTCTCGTCGAAACTCTTGACGCCGGCCGTGGCGCCAACCGCCGTCACGCACAACGCCCCAACAGCGTTGGCAAAGCGCGCGATCTTCTCGAGCGGCCAGCCCTGGAGCCAGCCGACCAGAAAGCCCGCCACGAAGGAGTCGCCCGCGCCGGTGGTGTCCACCACGTCCACCCGGTAACCGGGCACGCGGAATTCGCGCTCGCCGTCAGCGACGTAGCAGCCCTCCGCACCCATCTTGATCACGACCACCTTTGCACCGCGCTCCAGGAAGAAACGCGCGTTGGCCTCCGGCTCCTCCAGACCGGTGATCATCCGCGCTTCGTGCAGCGCAGGCAGGAAAAGATCAACGTGCGGCAGGCAGGGCTCGACCACCTTCAACCAGCGACCAAAGGGATCCCACACGGTGTCCAGCGACGTGATCACACCGCGACTTCGAACCTGCCGAAAGACCTCGGCCATCGGCTCGCCGTCGAAAGCGGGAAGCAGACCAACGCTGCCCACGTGAAAAATCCGGGCACTTGCGGCCAGATCGAGATCGACGTGCTCCGCCGAGAACAGCGCGTTGGCCCCGAGGGTGTGAATGAAGGAACGTTCGCCCTCGGGGTTGATCAGCACTACCGTGGCCGACGTACCAGCTGACGGCACGCGCTGCACGCCCACGGGGTCCGCCCCTTCGCGCTGGATCGACTGAAGCAC
>JAADFT010000287.1 GCA_013152765.1 Calditrichota bacterium
AGACTTTGTAGTGTTTCTATTTCGAAATTATTTCAATATCGCATAGCCAGTTCTCTCCAACTTCTCATCCACCTCAACAAAATCAACCCGTCCTCAAAGAGAGTTACAATTAGCTTTCGCCTCAGGACGCTGCGAGACCCCGGCCCTCCTCTTTTCGCCGCAACCAAACACTCGCAGAGCTCGTGCGCTCCACATTCTCCAGGCTGGTCACAACAGTCCAAACCTGCACTCGGAAACAAACGAAAGCAAAACAGCACTGAAACGTCGGGTAGTCGTGACTGCTTGGATCTCGGGCCAGGTTCGCGGTGCGGTAAGACGCGGAAAAACACAGTCAAGATTCTTGGCCTTTGAGTGGAAACGTTCCCGCTCATGGTTCCGCCGTAATGTGCAGCACATCGAATTCAGCTGGAAAACCCTCTGCCGCTAACCGTCGTGTTGCGCGAAATCCGCAGTCGTCCGACCTCCACCTGTGACTCGTGCCACATCCGACAAAAGTGTAGAATTTTTCGCTTGCATTCTACGTGCGGTTGGTTAAATTCGAGCCAAGTTTGGGAAGCGGTTTGGCAGGATGCTTCGGGGTAGCTGTGGGGTTTGGCTTGTCATTTTCGCTTTTGAAAAGACTCTTGGATCCCTGCCGGACGTACCTCCTGGGACCAGCCCTTCTGACGCTCGCACTCGCTCAGCACCCCGGCACGGCGTATTCACAGGTTCCCGAGAGTAAGGTCCTCTGGTTTGCGGGAGGAAACGTCAGAATTCAGACTGGTCTCTACATGGCCAGTGGCGTGAACTACGGCCTGACCTTACGGCGCCGCTACCTGACCGCGTTCAACCCTGCCTGGAATCCTTCGTTCGTCTTCCCCGCCCAAAAGCCAACGCTTCGTTTCACCGGCGGACTTCCAGTCAAGCTCAACATCGGCAGCTTCGTTGATCTGAATGCGGAGGCAAAGTCAGAGCTCAATGCAGCTCTCGCGCCGTACCGGACAGCCGACACAGAAATCGACTACCCGGACATCGTCGGCGAATCACGTCTCTCGTCGCCTTTCGACGAACTGAGCTTCGCCTTTCGGTACGGTCACAACGCATTTGGCGTCTTCGTTGAACGAACCCTGGCTGTTCGGACGGCTGCTGAGCTTTTCAACGCCGGAACACGGGTCTCCACCGCGGTCGACGCCGGCGGTGTGCCCATGGACGTCGTACTCAACGCCAGAATCGCGGCCAGGCTGAAGTGGCGTCTGGATTTCTACCGCATCGGTGCTCGCTGGGCCCGCCCGGTGAACCCCAAGACAGTGCTCGGCTTCGCGTTGGTCCGCCAGCTTCTCGACACAGAGGCATCGGGGATGGCCCACACCGACGCAGCCATGCTGTATGCGGGACAGGAGTACGCGTTCAACGATCCAAACAGTCTGTGGCCCACAGACCTGAGCCAGAGCCTGGACGGTCGCTACCACGGCGGTGGCTGGCTCTTCCGGGCAGGAATCTGGCGGCTTTTGCAACCCACCACGATCCTTGACCTTTCGATTCAGGCTGGAACACCGGTTGTTGCTCGCGGAGCTCTGGACATCATCCAGAATCGAATCCCGGCGTTCAACATCGATGCACTCATCTGGGGCGAAGAAGGCGCTGAGCTGCTCGACGCGTCCCGCCTGAAGCTGACACAGCTTACGCTGACCGAGCGTGTCGACAACCCGACGTATCCGGAGCTGCGGCTTTCGGTTCCGGCTGCTTTTCGCTTTGGACTGGTTCAGCGTTCACGCGCAACGGACGCCGCATTCGCCGCAACCTTGTTTGTCGGTGACTACACGCTCACTTACGGTCCTTCTGCCTTTTCTTTCATCCCCTCCTGGCGCTTTGAAGGGCTTCTGACGCACAAGAAATTCAGCGCCCGACTGGCGCTAACCCGACTGAACCTGACCGTGCAGGGATCGGAACACCTGGGCACACTCGAATCGGTCTACTTCCTGCCGGACGTCTGGTTCTCCTACACAACCATGGTGGAACCGGGCGTGGTTTTCTGCCACGTGCTCCGTTTGCTGCCCGTGCCCGGCTACTTCGTACAAATCGGGGTTAGCCTGTGATGGAAACATCCCGACGAATCTTCACTTTGGGTGTGCTGGCTCTCGCTGCACTGGTTCTGCTGACTCAGCCAGGGGTCAGCCACGCCCAGGGCATCACGTTGAAGCACGTTCCGTACGAGCTGATTCCGCCCAGCGGGACGGTGGAAATCACCTGGGAAGAGAACATCCAAGCGACGCTCTACTACGGACCGGCGCCCGGGGTCCACTCTTCTCACCTCGGGATCAACGGACGCAAGTCGCTCAGCTTTCGCCCCGAAGATGTGGGACTGCAGCCGGGCGTGTACTTCTGCGTCATTTCGAACGGACTGCTGGAATCCAGCGAGTTTCAGCTCATCATTGAGAATCAGAACGCGCCGGCCATGCGTGCCCCGGCGAACAACAGCCAGGTACAAACGGTGCTCCCGGAGTTCCGCTGGGACCCGGTTCCCGGCGTACCTTACTACCACATCATCGTGTCAGACCAGGAAGCTCACATCATCGAAGACCCCGAGACGGGTGACCTGCGCTTGGTGGGCGCCAACATCGTCTGGCAGGCCATCACGCCAAACACAAGCATTCGCTACGGCGATCCTGATCCCTCTCAGCAGTTTTCGCGCTTCAACCGACTCTCTCCACCGCTGGTGAGCGGCAAAACCTACAACTGGGCGGTACTCAACAACTACGGCAACCACCCGGCTCTCTCTTCGATCGTTCAGGCGGGCTTATTCGGTTTCACAACCCAGTTTGCCACGTCACTCCAGAAGCCGACCCTTTCGGCTCCGGCGGCAAATGCCCACCTGACCGACCGGACACTCACTTTTACCTGGCAGGCGGTGCCAAACGCACACCACTACGAGTTCTACCTGTTCGAATTTCTGGAAGAAGAAACGAGCGAATCGAGCTACCCGGTGTACCGGGCGGTGACCACAGGAACGTCGCTGGAGCTGGATGCAAGAAGCCTGCTGAAAGCGGGCCAGTACGTGTGGGAGGTGCTCGCGTTTGACGACGCCGGCTACGCTACGTCCAGCGAAAACAGGACGTTCTGGTACGACGTGGCCGTAAGCGCCGTGACCTTGAACACGCGAATGACCAACGGCGCCACGCTCCCACGGGTGAAGCTCGACCTGGTGGCGCAGAATGGTTCCCAGGAGGTGACCAGTCTCCTGACCACCGACAGTGGTGTGTTGACTGTGCCGGTTCAGGCCGGGAACTACACGGTTTACGCGAGCAAAGAGGGTTTTGCCGACACCCTGACTACCTTTCGAATTGATCCCGAAGACAGCATCTCGGTGACCGTTTTCCTGCGCCGTCTGCCGGCCGTGTTGAACGGTCGTGTAGTTGACGAGGCAGCTCAGTCCGTGGACGGCGCCACGGTGGAAGCTGTGTCTTCCGACGGAAGTCGCCGTTTCCAGACGACTTCCGTGGACGGTCGCTTCACGCTACACCTGCCGCGCCAGACCTGGCAAATCTGGTCCTCGCTGCACGGCTACGCTCCCTCCGAAAGCCTTGTTGTCAACCTGAGCGGCGACCAGCAATCTTTGGCTCAACCCCTCGTCTTGCACGACCTGGAAGTGAGTGTAACCGGCCACGTGAACACGGACCAGGGGCAGAGCGTGCCGGGCGCGACGGTAACCGCCCAGTCCGAAGGACTGACAATTCAAGCACGAACGGACGCGAGCGCCGCGTTCACGCTTCACCTTTCGCCCGGTACGTGGACCCTGCGCGCCGAGATGTCGGGCTACGCGCCCTCTGACCCGCGCGCGGTGGAGGTCAGCGGCACGAGCGTTACGGTGGACCCGCCTCTTCAGCTCCACACCCAGGCGGTCAGCGTTCTCGGAGCAGTCCGAACTGGCTCCACAGCACTTCCGGGCGCGAAGATTGTGGCCACACCGCCTTCGGGCTCGCCCGTCGAGACGACTTCCGACCCGCGCGGGAATTTCAGCCTCTCACTTGTCCCGGGCTCTTACGATTTGACAGCCTCAAAGAGCGGCTACGTCCCGGCTACCCCGGTCCACCTGGAACTGGCGCCCGGGCAACAGCCGGAGCCCGTCGAATTTGACCTTACACCGGCCAGTGCAACTGTGTCCGGAGTTGTGCGCTCGACTTCGGGGCAGGCGCTTCAAAATGCCGTGGTGCAAGCGGGGAGCGTCGCCGACACCACAGCGCTGGACGGGAGCTACACCCTGCGGCTTCCAC
>JAADFT010000288.1:0-3989 GCA_013152765.1 Calditrichota bacterium
AAGCAGTAGGCAGGTGGCAGGTGGCGGTAGGCAGTAGGCAGTCAGCAGGTGGCAGTAGCCAGTAGCCAGTCGGCAGTCAGCAGTTGGCAGTTGGCAGTCGGCAGGTGGCGGTTGGCGGTTAGTAGTTGCCGTACAGATCAGCAAAAGTGCCGATGGTTCAAACGGCTTGAGGCGGAACAGAACAGACGGAACGGAGAACGCTACGGAACAACGGAGGGTAGTCTGTGGAAAAACTGGCTGGAACGGAGATTCGCATTCTGAACCCGAACATCGAACGAGGGAAAATTCGCTTTGCGATTTTTGATTTCGACGGCACGGTGTCGCTTTTGCGCGAGGGCTGGCAGAACATCATGGCCCCGATGATGGTCGAAATGATCTGTGGCGACCACGATCCTTCTGAGCCCATCTGCCAGGAAGTCGAGCGCCGCGTGAGGGATTACATCGACGAATCCACGGGAATTCAGACGATTCTCCAAATGGAGAAGCTCGTGGAAATGGTGCGGGAGTTCGGCCTTGTGCCCGAAGACAAGGTACTGGACGCCTGGGGCTACAAACAGATCTACAACGACCGCCTGATGCAACCCGTGCGCGAACGGCTTTCCCAGCTTGAGCGCGGCGAGAAAACCGTGGAAGACTTCACCGTTCGCGGGGCAATTGACACGTTGCGGGCTTTGCGCGAGCGGGGCGTGACCCTCTACGCCGCCAGTGGAACCGACCGCGACGACGTGGTGAACGAGGCCAAAGCGCTTGGGGTCGACTCTTACTTCGACGGGGGGATCTTTGGTGCGCTGCGGTCGTACCAGGAGTACAACAAAGAGAAAGTCATTCGCCAGATTCTGAACGAGCACAACCTTTCCGGCCCGGAGCTCGTCATTTTCGGCGACGGACCGGTGGAGATTCGCCTGGCGCGCCAGTACGGGGCCATTGGCGTTGGCGTCGCCTCCGACGAGAAACGCGGCGAAGGATGGAACGACGAAAAGGTCGCCAGGCTCACGAAAGCTGGCGCGGACATCCTGATCCCGGATTTCAAGGAGCGCAAGGCACTTCTCGACTACCTTTTCGCTGAATCTTGAGCTGTCTACCACTCCGGGCGGCGCACTCGGGATGCGGCTAACCCTTTTGCGCTACCTGTGTAGCTCAAGAGCCTGAGCTCTGGCCCGGGCGAACAGCTGTCTCGGAAACAAAGGCTTTGCAGGCAGCAGTAACGGTTGTGTTTTCGCTCGACCTCTCGGACCGCGAATTTGCTTCCACGAACCTGGCACTGACGTTACCCAAAACCGTAACACCCAACGAGGGAGGGATGCCTCATGAGACCACGTCTGGCGGTCGCCGCACTGGCGCTGGCCGTTCTTCTGGCCGGCTGTAGCCGTGAACCAGCCAAAAGCAAGCTCACCGTTTCCCCTTCGAAGCCAAAAGCTGGCGAAACGATCAAAGTCACGTACACCCCTGGCACCGAGAGTGTTCTGGCCAACGCCGATTCGTTGCTCCTCCAGTACTGGGTCTTCCCCACTTCCCCATCGAGCCAGGCCCGCGCCGAAGAGGTTAAACTTACCCGGCAGGGCAAACACTGGGTGGCCACGCTCACTGTGCCAGAGGGAGCAGGATGCCTGGTCTTCCAGGTCAGCCTGGCTCGGGGTGTGGGCACCATCGACGACAACGACGGCCAGTGCTGGGACGTCCTCGTCTACGGTCCTGACGGCAAAGTTGTGCCCGGCGGTTACCAGGCCCTGGCGTCCTCGTACACCTACGGCGGCTTTCTGAAACGAAAGCGCGACCCCGACCGGGCCAAGCAGCTTCTGCAAAAAGAACTCGAACTCCACCCCAAGAACCTGGCAGCGGCTCTCCAGCTCCTCTACCTGGAAGCTCGAGATGCCAGGGGCGACAGCACCAAGCAGGTTGCTCTGGTTGCCAAAGCCGACAGTCTCGCCAGGGTCGTCCCGGACTCGCCCGAACTCCTCACGTCTCTGGCCAGGGTCTACCGCGTTCTGCAACAGCAGGACAAAGCAAATCAGATCGTGGAACGAATCCGTCAAATCGACCCCAACAACGAAACCGTGCTGACGCTTGAGTGGCAGCAAATTCGGGCTCTGCCGACGGCAAAGGAACAAGTTGCACGCGGCCTGGAACTGCTCAAGCGCGTGAAGGACCCGAGCCTCAAGCGAAATCTTGCCGGCTGGATCGCCCAGACCATGCTCGGTGCGGGTCAGGAGCGGAAGGTGTTCATGTTTCTGGACACCCTGTCAGTTCCGAACCCCAGCGCCATGAACTCCGTGGCCTGGGCACTCATCGAGCAGAACAAGATGCTCATTCCGGCCACGGAGCTGGCTGGCAAGGCGGTGCGCATCTACGAGAACACCGATCCCGAGAAGCGTCGGCCGGACTACCTCCCGCCCAGCGTTTGGCGCCTCAGCGAAAAACGCAGTTTGGGCGCCGTCCTCGACACCTACGCGTTCGGGCTTTACAAGCTTGGCAAACTCGAGGAAGCGGAACAGGCCTACAAGAAAGCCGTGGAGCTCAGTCCGAGCACCGACATCGTTCAGCGCTACGTGCAGTGTCTGGAGGACCTGCACAAAGACAGTCTGGCCTTCAACGTCCTGAAGCAGGTCGTGGAGGGAGGCAACACGGACCCGCGCCTGGTCGAGAAGCTTCGCGCGCTTGCAACGAAGCGCATGGGGAACACCGCTTTCGTGGACAGCCTGGTCGAATCGGTGAGGCGCAAGTCGGCGGAGTCGAAACGGGCCGAAATCGAGAAAAAGGTGGCCGAGGGCATCAAGCACGCTTACGAGGCGCCAGGGTTCAAGCTGCCTTCGCTGGAGGGCGACAGCGTGGCGCTCGACCAGTTTCGCGGCAAGTGGGTCGTGCTCGACTTCTGGGCCACCTGGTGCGGACCGTGCAAGTCGTCCTTCCCCTACCTGGAAAAATTCTGGCAGAATCACAAGGACAAGGGCGACGTGACGGTTCTGGCCATCAACTGCTGGCAGCGTAAGCGCGGCGAAGAGCGCGTCAAACTCGTGCGGGACTTCATGAAGGAGAACGGTTACACGTTCCCGGTGTTGCTCGACATGAAAGATCAGGTCGTGAAAGCGTACCGGGTTGAAGGCATCCCGACCAAGTTCTTCGTCGGTCCGGACGGAAAGGTCTACCTGAAAGAAGTGGGTTTCGGCGGGGCGACGATGCTGGACGACATGGAAACCGCTCTCGAGTTACTGAAGAAGCAGGTGGGATCGTAGACGTACACCCACGGCAGGACTCGGGTTCAGGGCGCTGTCTTCAGAGACAGCGCCTTTTTTCTTCCTCTCTGCGGGTCGTAAGGTTAGCAATGCCGGGAGCTCAAAGCGCCCCGGGCTTCACCTCGCTACCGAAGGTAGAAGAAAAGAGCCACCAGCAAGGGCAAGGTGAAAGCTACCAGAACCAGCAGGCCAACTAGCTTGTGCGCTGTCTTTGTGCGCGGAAACTCGTAGCCACAAATCGGGCACTGTTCTGCGGACGCGGGGACCTCTACCCCGCAATTCGGGCACTCCTTCAGCGCTTCCACAAGAACACCTTCGGCTTGGATTGCTAACCCTGATCTGACACAGACCTGCCCCGCAAGACACCGGTACTCCGGCCTTTTCACCACAAAACCGCAGAACTCTACGCCGGCTGCAGAGCCTTTTCCCCGAGAATCTGCCGTACCTCGGGATTCACGACGTTGCGTGGTTCGAATCCGCGTGCCAGTCGCTTCAGGTCCTGCACCACCCACTCCCGCATCACTTGCAGGGACTGCTCGGAGTACCAGGCCATGTGCGGCGTGAGCACGACGTTGTCAAACGTGCGGAGAGGACTGTCCAGTGGCAGGGGCTCCGTTTCCGTTACGTCCAGGGCGGCACAGGCGAGCTTTCCACTTCGCAGAGCTTCCACGAGGGCAGCTTCCGACACAATCGGCCCACGCGCAGTGTTCACCAGAATGGCCCCGTCCTTCATTTTTCTGAACGTCTCCGCGTCGAACA
>JAADFT010000288.1:4098-8342 GCA_013152765.1 Calditrichota bacterium
GTCGTAAACAAGGGTGCGAACCCCAGCCGCCTTCAAGATGCGCAGCACTTCGCTGCCGATTCTACCGCAACCCACCACACCCAGGATTCGCCCCTGCAACTGCACCAGAGGACGGGCGTGCTGGTAACCCCACTCTCCTTCCCGCACGTTGTGGTCCTGTCGACAGACCTTGCGAAGGCAGGCAAAAAGCAGCGACACCGCGTGTTCGGCCACTTCCCGTGTGCAGTAGGTGGGCATGTTGGCGACGTAGATGCCCCGGCGCGTGGCTGCCTCCACGTCCACGTTGTCCAGCCCCACGCCCAAACGCAGCACCATGCGCAGCTGCGGCAACCCGGCCATCAGAGCGTCGGTGATCGGCAGAGCCGCCACCACAAGAACGTTGGCATCTGGGGCGAGCTGAAACAGCTTCTGCCCTTCGTCTTTTGCCAGCTTGTAGGCGCGAAATTCGATTCCCTCCGGTCGAAGCTGTTCCTGTTCCCAGGACGGGTCGAAGTCCAGGTAGTCGGTCGCTACTGCAAGCAGGTTAGCCATCGCAGCTCCGTCAGATGAGGTTGTACACTGCTCCCTTGAGTCTGCGTAGAAAAAGACCAGTTGCCCTGCGCAACTGGTCAACGGTCCGAGAGCTGAGAAACTCGCTCGACCCCGTCACGGGCTCCCCCGCTTCGGGTGTGGGACAAAATTCGCAAACGCCCCCAGCAATCGCGCCTTCAGCCGGCAGGGGAAGTGCGCCGGTCACTTGGCGGGTTCCAGCCTCTCGATGATGGTGATTTTGTCCTTGCCGCGCAGTTTCTTGCTGTCCAGGTAGCGAATGGCGGTCTTGTAACCCTCGTGGCTCACCTGAATGACGTGGCTTGTGCCGCTGTCCACCCAGACGCGCAGCGGGGACTGCCCTACATTCTGGTCGTCCACGATCACGTCGCAGTGCTCGGGATCTGTGTTGATTTGCAGCATCACCGGTTGTTCGCGCAACACGCCGCGCTTCGTTGCTGCCTTGCGTCCACTCGGTTTCGCAACCGGTTCCACCTGGCCCGCTGCTTTCTCGGGCTGTGGTGCTTCCGGCGTGAGCGGTTCGTACGAGACGTTGAAGTACATCACTTTGTCAACCGGTGTGCCGTCCCAGTTCTTGCGGATGGTCAGGTCCAGAACAGTACGTCGGTTGGGCTCGATGCGAACCAGGTCTCGCGTCTTCGCTTCCGCTACCTCTTCTTCCCAACCGCCCGAGGCGTAGTACTTTCCCTCGACTTTGTAGTACCCCGGTTTGAGCTTCAGGTGGTACTCGTACTCGCTCTGCACGTTGGTCACCGGCGTGACGGGCACGATTTTTTTGCCGTTCACCTTCAGTTCGAAGCGGTTCTTGTAGCTCTTCTCAGCGTCTGCGACGTTGTGTACACGAACGATCAGGTTAACCGGCAGAAGCGCCTGGTCAATGTCCAGCTCCTTGACCGGCTCCAGCGTGTAGTAAGTTTGTTCCCCGACAAGCTCTTTGTGCCCGGCGCACCCGGCCACAAGTAGCGCGCCAACGGCAACTACGGCCAACCATTTTCCTCTCATCGCACCCTCCCGTTCACTCACCACGGACACTGCTGCGGACACTTTTTCTACGACGGGACGGCGCAAAGGGTTCGTGCTTCCGCGTGATCCGGCGCAGCTTTTCGGCCTCGTGCACAGGGTTGGCCCAGAGTCCGGACCAAAGGAACCGGCCGCACGTTTTTCCGACCGCGTAGACGGTTCAGAGCGAAACAAGCCCCTGCATTGTCGCGGCCGCCACGATGGCCATGCTCAGATTGTCGTCCACACCGAGCGGCAGTGCCTCGGCCAGACTGGCCGCCAGCGCTCCGGCAAGAGCCGCCCCGAACGGCAGACCGACAGCCGGCGCCACCAGGTAGGCCACAATCGTGTTGCCAGCGAATCCGGCCAGAGTCCCCTCCAGAGTCTTGCGGAAGAAAGCGGTGCGACCGTACTGTAACCCGAAGAATTTGGCAAACATGTCGCCGAAGATCAGGTAACCCAGCGCCAGCCAGGCAATCGGCAGCGGAAAAACGATGAGCACCACAGCGCACGAGAGCAGAAACATCGAGATCGAGGAGAAGCGACCCAGCTCCTTCTCCTTGAAAATGGCCGCCAGTCGGCCGAGGGTTTCCTGGTCCCAGCCTTTTCTGGACAGCCGCCAGACGTCTCCGGCCAAAGCCGCCAGGGTGACACCGCTCACGAGACCGACACCGGCTCGTTGGCCAAGCCACTGCTGAACCGCGGGGAACGCCAGTGCCGCCGGACGCAGGCCGAAACGCCACCACTTGATCGTCTCCCGAACCTCCGGCCTCAAAGTGAGAACTCCGCGCAGAAGCAGGTTCCTCAGCACGACCGAAAGCAGAAACAAGAGTAACACCGCAGTGGCAACGACTTCGGGCTCACGCGGGGCATGCAACAAAAGGAGCACAGTGAACGTGGGCAGAACCAGCACGCCGAGAATCTCGCCTTTTCGGGACACAAGCGCGAAGACGATCACGATCCAGGCGAGGAAAAGCAGGTCCTGCCAGGGAAACCAGCCCCTGAGGATCAGCACGGCCAAACTGTACAGCAAAAGGCCCGTTGCCGTAGCCGCGCCCTGCCCTCCGCGAAAGCGCAGGTAGAACGGGAACACGTGGCCCGCGATCGCAGCGAAACCTGCCAGGTAACCTGCCCAGACGCCGCATCCGGCCGCACGCGTCAACCAGAGCGCGAGCACGCCCTTGGACAGATCCACGACGGCAACAAGCACTCCTGGCAGTGGGCCAACCACTTTGAAGGTGTTCACCGTACCGGCGTTCCCATCGCCCCTGTCGCGGATGTCGATCCCGGCCACCCAGCGACTTACCCAGTACGCGGTCGAGAAGGACCCGAGCAG
Source organism: Calditrichota bacterium (assembly GCA_013152765.1). Classification (GTDB taxonomy): domain Bacteria; phylum Zhuqueibacterota; class Zhuqueibacteria; order Oleimicrobiales; family Geothermoviventaceae; genus Geothermovivens. Next base: position 6,983 of record JAADFT010000288.1, read on the forward strand.
GTAGCCCACGACGAGTGCGAGAAAAATGCAGCCAGCGCTCATTTCCCTCCCTCTTTCGCGCCAGGCGGCGGCCAGACTGTCCCTTACGTCACCGGCACAACAACGTCAGGCGAAGAAGTGGGCCTCGAGCATGGCACAGAGAGCGTGGTAAAACGGCTGGTGGAGCTCCTGCACCTTGCGCGTCTCCCGTTCGGGAACGCGAACGGCGAGGTCCACTCTTTCCGCCAGTGGTCCGCCGGCCTCCCCCGTGAGGCCAATCGTTTTCATCCCAAGCAGCCTGGCCACTGCCACCGCGTAGCGTACGTTTACGGCCTTCCCGCTGGTACTGATTCCCAGAAGCACGTCGCCCGGGCGGCCAAGTGCGTACAGTTCCTGAGCATAGCCCACCCGCGCGACCGGGATGTCATTCTCCAGCGCCGAAGCAAGCGAGTGGTTCAGGCCCAGCACGTGCACACGAAGGCCGCGTTCCAGCGCTTCCGCAAGCTCGGCGCCGTCTGGATCCGCCTGCAAAGCCTTCTGGTGTTCTTCGGGAAGAGGTCTGCGTCGCAGGTAGGATTTCATCAGCTCACCGGAAATGTGCAAGGCGTCGGCAAAGCTCCCCCCGTTTCCACAGATGAAGAGCGTTCCGTCCTTTTCCAGTGCACCAGCGATTATGTCGTACGCTTGCAGAAGGTCAGGTAGGTTCCCGCGCAGGACAGGTCGTTCTTCCCACAGCGTCCGAAGCGGCTCCAGCACAGCCGGTTTGTTCTCTACGTGCGAAGCCAGTTCCGGGTGCTCGTTTTTCAGATCCGTCCAGAAGGATTCGAAGGTTGACAAAGGTGCCTCCTCCGCAAAAACCGGGGTGGAAAGTTTGCAGTGTCCAGTTGGCAGTTGGCAGTCGCCAGTCGGCAGTTAGCAGTTTGCGTTCATACCTGAGGACGTTTCTTTCTCAGCCCAAAGCTTCGACCAGGAGTTTGTACAGCGCCGGGATGGTCTTCTTCTGGTCACCCTGGACGTAGTAGCCGCGGCCGCCGAAGGATTCCGGAATTCGCGTGACCACACTCTTCAGGTCGCGGAAGTAGTAGATCGGCTTCGACTCGTCGCGAACCTGTTGCGGGTCCATCGGCCGCATGTCGAAGTCTCCGGTTACGATTTTCCCGGGCGGGTTACCCACGTTGGAGGCCATCGACACAGTTTTCAGCAGTACCTCCGGCCCCGTCACCGCGGAGCCGACGTTCAGCACCACGCCACCGTGCACCATCTTCTCGACTGTTGCCGCGTACACGCCAAAGTCCCAGCCTGACGTGGCTCCCGTGGCAGCGCCGTCGAACTCCGGATGTTCGTGCAAAATGTCCGCGCCAATTGTCACGTGGACGGTCAC
>JAADFT010000289.1 GCA_013152765.1 Calditrichota bacterium
AAAAGGAAGCAAAGTTCTCTGCTCGAAACCGCTGCGCCGATTTTGCCCGCGACAAACGTCTTTTCCCTTTCCACCGGTCTTCGCCTGCGAAGAAAGGGCTCAGATGGCAGAGCTCAGCGGTCAGCCTTCGCCCGCCGCGCTGCTCGGACGCCGGACGGTAGTACAACCCAGCGCCTCGACGGCGTCCATCAGGGCTTTCGCGTCGCGAACAGCCCAGCCGCCCGCGTCGTTGTTGTAGTAAACGAAGACGTCGAGCCCTTCGCTGGACCACTGCACGATTTCCCTGGCGTCGCGCCGGATCTGCTCGTCCGTGTAGCCCGATGCGTACAGCGCTCCCGGGCCATGCCTGCGCACGTAAACGAAGTCGCTCGACGTCAGCGGTTTCTGCACTTTCAGATCAGGCCAGTCCGCAAAACACAGAGCAACGTCGTAACGCCGCAGCAGCTCGAAAGCTTCTTCCGTGTACCACGACGCGTTGCGAATCTCAAACGAAATGCGCCAGCCGCGCGTTCGCGGGTCGGAGCGCAGGGTTTCCAAAAATGGTTCAACCCGATCCCGGTGCCATTTCCACCCCGGCGGAAACTGAAAAAGCACCGGCCCCAGCTTCTCCTCCAGGGCTACCACGTTCTCAACGAACGGCCTCAACGTCTCCTGCGGGGACGCGAGCTTCTTGATGTGCGTGATGAACCGGTTTCCCTTGACCGCGTAGAGAAATTCCTCGGGCGCTTTTTGTCGCCACCCTTCGAACGTGCTCTTCTTGGGCAGCCGGTAGAAGGTGTTGTTCAACTCAACCGTGGCGAAGTGTTGTGCGTAGTAGGTGAACCAGTCCTTCTGCTTCAGTCCGGGCGGGTAGAACACCTCCAGCCAGTGTTTGTAATTCCACCCGCTCGTCCCGATCCACACAGAGCCCTGTTTCCCACTCGTCGCCACGGCGTCGAACTCTCCGCGTTAGCAAAGGCTCCGGCATGCCTCGATCAGGGGCTACCCTCCACGCTGAGCACGTGTTCCCTGCTCGCCTTCAGGTGTTCGTGCGCCCACACCAGGATGAAGAGCAGCGTTTCCAGCCCCAGGTTGGCCAGGTAGAGCAACCGATCGGCGCGACCCAGATTCCCGATTCCCACATTCAGGAGCTCAGCCGTTTGCACGAGAAACGCGAGACCGACCACCGCCACCACAATCCGGATGGCAACCCGGCGCTGATTCAGAAACACGTACGCCAGCAGCGTGTAGGCAAAGAAAACGACCAGCGGGCCGTCCCCTACCCAGATGAACACCCAAAGCAGGTTTACCGCGATCAGGGCGAACAGGACACCGACAGCGCTGTGGAAAAGCACTTTGTTCTTCATGTTCCTCCCTCCAGAGGCCCTCGGGGCGTCGACCCGACCTCCGGTTGCGGGCGACGTCCCTTTGCAAAACGGACCCTCTGGCTACGCCCGGCCCTCCTTCTCCTTCGCGTAGCCTTCAGCAGCCAGTAGAATCGCCCCCACGGTCCCCGCTTCGTTGCCCATTTGCGCTCTGACCACACGCAGCCGCGACGCCGATTCGCGCATGGCCAGCTTCTTGGTTTCGTCCTCCACTTTCCGGATGAAAGCGTCGCCCGCCTCCGCCACACCGCCGCCGATCACGATCACTTCCGGATTGAACACATTCGTGAAGCCGGACAACGCCACCCCCAGGTAGTAGGCCGTAAGCCGGATCGTCTCTGCGGCCTCCTTGTCCTCGTCCGCAACGCCAAAAATGTGCTCAGTGGTCACCTCATCCGGGCAGGTCCGGCCAGCCGCTTCGCACAGTTCCCGGTAGGTCTGGATGATTCCCGGCGCCGACGCGTACTGCTCGATGCAACCGACGTTCCCGCAGTTGCACTTGCGACCGTCGAACTTGATCGGCACGTGGCCCAGCTCAGCTCCGGCAAACCAGGAGCCACGGTAGAGCTCGCCGTCGATCAGGATGCCGCCACCGATGCCAGTGCCCAGGGTCAGGAAAATCGCGTTCCTGGCGCCCCGCCCCGCTCCCAGACGCGTCTCCGCCAGAGCCATCACGTTGGCGTCGTTGTCCGCGTAGACCTTCAGGCCCGTGCGTCGCCCCAGCTCTCCCCGGATGTCAGCGCCCTCCCAGTGCGGCAGGTTCGGGGCGCCGCCCACAAGCTTCCCCTGCTCGTAATCCACGATCCCGGGACTACCAACGCCAATGGCACGAAGCTGACCTACATCCGCTGTGGCTGCCTTCATCTCGGCCACAGCCTCTTCCATCACACCGAAAATCACCTCCCGCGATTCCTGGCCGTGGGACGGCTTCTTGCCCCTGGCCAGGAGCTTCCCGTCTGCCCCCGCCACGCCGTACTTCAACCACGTTCCACCCAAATCCAGACCGACAAAAAGATCCTTCAACGCTTGCTCGTCCTCCAGATTCAGATTTCAAGGGTCAGTCGATCATTCGCCGGCGGAGAATCTGCGTCCCTGAACCCGCATTTCACAAAGACCAATCGTAAGCCGCCGTGCACAGCGCCCCTCCCTGCTTCAGACAGCACGTCGCCGCCCGAATTGGTGCACCCGGCCCGGATCGAACCAACAACTTTTCTCTACAGGTCACGCGCGCTGCTGCAGAATGCCGCCGCCAAAATTCGACGCGTTTGCTCAGTCCCCGGTACTTTCTGCACAGCCCAGCCAGCCCGCGAGGCAGCTACTCGTCCTCGCTCGCGTAGCTGATCAAAGCCTTCACAGGGTAACCCGCCAGTTTCTCCCGCCCGTTCAGGAACGACAGTTCGATCAGAAAAACGATGCCAACGATTTCCGCGCCGAGCTGCTTCACGAGTTCGACCGTGGCCGCCATTGTGCCACCGGTAGCCAGCAGGTCGTCCACCAGCAAAACTTTCTGGCCGGGCTGAATGGCGTCTTTGTGAATTTCGATCGCGTCCTTCCCGTACTCGAGCTCGTACTCAGCACGTACTGTTTCCGCGGGCAGTTTCCCCGGCTTGCGCACCGGCACAAAGCCAATGCCCAGCTTGTAGGCCATTGCCCCGCCGAAAATGAAGCCGCGGGATTCAACGCCAACCACGAGCTCGGGCTTCTTGTCGGCAAAGGCGTCGGCCATCTCGTCCACGGCCTGGCGAAATGCCTTGGCGTCTTTCAGCAAAGTCGTGATGTCGCGAAAAACAATCCCGGGCTTCGGAAAATCCGGAATACTACGAATGCTCTTCTTCAAGTCCATGCGCTTCTCCCAGTATCCTCAGCGTTCCTTCTGGTGAACATTCCCCCCTCGGGGTCGCCACGGCGAAGTCAGTAGCGAATTTCGAAGCTGTCAAACTCGCCTCTGTAGGGCTCCCAGGTCACTTCCGCCCGCGTGACCCGCGCAAAGCGCGGCCCCATTCGCACCTGCTCCACGTAATCCTCAACCATCTCGCGGTCGCCTTCTACCACGGTCTCCACCGACCCGTCCGGCAGATTGCGAACGTAACCACGCAGACCGCGAATGGTGGCGTTGCGAAACGCGAAGTAACGGAAACCCACCCCCTGCACTACTCCGTGCACGACCACTCTGGCCCTGGCTTTGTTTTCGTTCATCGCGCCTTTCGATTGCTCGCTTCAGCCCGTCCGCAACCCGTTGCCTCGTCGTTCCGCGAAAATGGAAAACTCACAGCGCTCGTCAACCCAAACCGGGCGGTTACCAGTTCACCGGCGTCGCTACGCTACACCTCTGCGAGCCGAAGCGCCTTCTCCACGGCCTCCTCAGGCATCTCGGCCACGTGGATGTCCGACGTGAACTGCCAGCCAGCCAGGCTCACAACCGGCACCCCGAGTTTCAAACAGAAGGCGATTTCCGAGAGGGTGCCGTACTCGCCGTCCACAGCGATGGCCGCATGAGCCGACCGCACGATGATCACGTTTCGTGCCTCGCCCATCCCCGTCACGATGGGCACATCCACGTACGGATTGGCATGATGCCGACTGCCTCCCGGCAACACGCCGATCGTCAGGCCACCGGCCGATTTCGCGCCTTTGCACGCGGCTTCCATCACGCCGCCCAGGCCGCCGCAGATCAGCGTCGCGCCACGCTCAGCCAGCAGCCTGCCAACTTGTTCCGCCAGGCCGTAGATCTCCTCCCCGACGGAGCCGCCGCCGAGGACGGCAATCACGAGTTTGCCTGGTTCCACCCTCACGGCTCAAGCCGGTAGAGCATGCGCGGGAACGGAATCGTCTCGCGAACGTGCGGCAGTCCGCAGATCCAC
>JAADFT010000290.1 GCA_013152765.1 Calditrichota bacterium
GAGAATCAGGGAACCCTCTCGGACCTGCTTCTTGCTGGACATTCGACCAGTCCGACGACGGTCGATTGGAACCGCGACGGTGTGCCAGATCTGCTTGTTGGCGCTGAGGATGGGCACTTCTACTACGCCGTAAACCCGCGAACCGCCAGATGACGGCCGGCTTCAGGATGCCGCGATCTCCTGCGGCGCTTTGCCTCGTGCTGCAGTCTCGACAGGGACCTTCGCTTGTGGGTAGAGCACGGGTCAGGCGCTGGTCTGCGAGAACGGGCGTCGAGGGCGTTGCTTCGAGAACGTGTGGTTGCCCTGGTGTTCTGAACTGCTAAATTGAGAGGAGTTGTCTTTGCCAGGTTTTTTCAGACTTAGAGTTGCTCCTGCTTTGTTTGCCGGGTTCGCGCTGACTTTGCTGATCTTTGCCCCGTCACGTGGGCAGGCGGCCACCGAGCAGACGCGCCAGCTTGCTCAGTCGCTGGGGCTCACGGAAGTTCAGGTGCTGACGTACCGCGGACTCATGCTGGTGGATTCGACGCGCGTTCCCGCCGAAGTGCGTCCCTACGTGCGCGTGCCCCTGAAGGGTACCACGCCACTGCTGTTCGAACTGCGGAGGTCACTGGACAAAATCCCTCCGGCTGAACGCCGACTCTTAAAGACCCTTTTCGACCGTCCGCCGAGTTCGGTCCTGCCGCTGTCTGTGGTCAGCCCGAAAGGGCACTTTCGAGTTCACTACACGCTGGAAGGGCGAAATGCTGTTCAGCCTGGCTACCCCGACACGGTCGCCGCGACCTTCGAGCACTGCTGGGAAATCGAAGTCGACACGCTGAAGTTTCGGGCTCCTCCAAGCGACGGCGGTGAAGACGGACCGGAGTACGACATTTACATTCTGGACATCAGCGACTACGGCTACACCACGGCGGAGAAAGACATCCCGAGTACGCCGCGCGACGACTGGGTGACCTACATCGTGGTGGACAACGACTACCAGAACCCGCGTTACCACACCAAGGGGCTGAACGGCCTCCGGGTCACGGCGGCACACGAGTTCTTCCACGCCATTCACTTTGGCTACCGGAGTTTCCTGGACGAGGACGTGTTTTACTACGAGGCCTCCGGCGTGTGGATGGAGGACTTCGTCTACGACGACGTGAACGACTACTACCAGTACCTGCCGAGCTTTTTCGGCAAGCCCGAGAAGCCCTTTGACACCTACGACGGGTGGCACGAGTACGGGCTGGCCCTCTGGAACAAGATGCTGGTGCGCCTCTTCGGAAGGGATGTCATTCGCCAGGTGTGGGAACAAATGATTTCGGGGCCGAAACACTCGACGCCGGCCATCGAGGCGCTCGGCCAGGTCGCACAGCGGCACGGCGACACCTTTCAACGCCTGCTCGCGGAGTTCCAGGCCTGGAATTACTTCACGGGCAAGCGGGCTGATCCCGAACACTACTACAAGGAAGGCGCGGCGTACCCGCTCCTCCGACCCACGCGAGACGTTCTGCTGGACAGCAGTTACGTGGCCCAGGATTCGGCGCGGTCGCTGGCCGGGGTGTTCGAGCATTTCGAAGTCCAGAAGTCCAACGCGTTCCGCGTCACATTCAACTTCGACACGCCAACAGCCTGGATGATCGCCGTAGCTGTGTGGAATGCGGAAGGCGAACACTGGCACCAGACGTTGCGTCCCGGCCAGGAAGCAGACCTGGGCTTTTTGACGACGTACACGGATTTCCTGATCGTGCCAGTGAACGTCTCGCGGCAGGCGAGTGGGGTGTCGCAACGGCGGCGTTTTCGCCTCGAGGTTTCCACTCGTCCTTCCAACTACCGGCCCACGTTCCAGGTGCTGGATCCCGCTCCCAACCCGTTCATTCCCACCGCTCACGGAGTCCTTGAGTGGAGCTACCGGCTGGCGAAACCAGTTGACCGCGCCTTTTTCTACGTGCTCGACGAGCACGGCCGGATCGTAGCGAAACAGGACCTGGGTGCGAAGGGGGATGGCTTTCACACCTGTCGCTGGGACGGTCGGAACGAGCACGGCCAGATGGTTGCCAGTGGCGTGTACCTGCTGGAGCTGGTGGCAGGGGACCAGATCGGCAGGACGAAGGTGGCGGTGTTGAGGTAGAGCACGAAGTCGCGGGAAGAGCGCGCTTAGCTCCGGTACGTCAGTACGCCGGTTGCTTTTTTCTGGACTGAGCCCGCTTCAACGGGCGCCCCGTCAAAGTTACCCAAGGATTTGGTCTCCGGGTGGAGAAACCACCTCAGGCTTCTTGCCTTGTTCAGGCAAACATGACGTAGTAGACTTGGCGCAGGGGAGACTTCAAAATGTGGCCTAAAGCCTGCGTTTTTGTCGGGTTCGCTGTGGTGCTTCTTACCGGCTGTTCGCAGCCACCGGATCTGGCCGTGGTAGCACGGAAGATCGTCACGATGGACGAGGAGCGGCCGCAGGCGGAGGTGCTGCTTGTGCGGGGCGATCGAATCGTGGCAGTCGGTTCGCGCGAGCAGCTTGCCGGTGATCTGAAACGGGCCCGCAAAGTGCTCGACTTTGGCGACGCGGTGGTCTACCCCGGGTTCATCGATGCTCACCTGCACGTGGCCGGTACGGGCCGGGCGTTGATGGAATTGAACCTTGTGGGCACCAGTAGCCTGGACGAGGTGCTGACGCGGGTGCGCGAGAAGGCGGTAGAGCTTGAGCCGGGCGAGTGGCTGCTGGGTCGTGGCTGGGACCAGAACGACTGGCCGGTGAAACGTTTCCCGACAAAGTTCGACCTGGACCGTGTTGTCCCGGATCGGCCGGTGTACCTGAAGCGGATCGACGGCCATGCCGGGTGGGCCAACTCTGCGGCGCTGCGTCTGGCCGGAATCGACGCGAGCACGCCGGATCCCGAAGGCGGGAGAATCGTGCGCCTGCCGGGAAGTCGTGAGCCGAGCGGTGTGCTGGTCGACAACGCCATGGGCCTGATGTCCGCGGTGCTGCCACAGGCTGACCGCGAGCTCGTTAGGAAACAAATCCTGAAGGCCATGGACCATTTCGCTTCCCTCGGCCTGACCTGTGTTCACGACGCTGGCGTGGACTCGGTGGACCTGACCGTGTACCGTGAACTGGTGGACGCGGGGCAGGCCAAGGTTCGTGTGGTCGCCATGCTTCTGCAGGGGCCGATTCTGGACGACTACTTTCGTTCCGGTCCGGTTCTGGACTACGGCAACGGCATGCTGACGATCCGCTGTGTGAAGCTCTTTGCAGACGGTGCTCTCGGGTCCAGAGGGGCAGCGCTGTTCGAACCGTACTCGGACGATCCGGGCAACCGCGGCCTGCTTGTGACGCCTCCCGAGGAAATCGAGAAAGTCACGGAACGCGCACTCCGCGCCGGTTTTCAGGTGGCGACGCACGCCATTGGCGATCGGGCCAACCACCTCGTACTGGATGCCTACGAGAAGGCTCTCGCTGCCGTCCCTACAGCAGACCACCGACTCCGGGTGGAACACGCTCAGGTACTTGCACCTGAGGACATCCCGCGGTTTGCCAAACTCGGCGTGATCCCCTCGATGCAACCTACCCACGCCACATCCGACATGCCGTGGGCTGAAGATCGTCTCGGACCTGACCGCATCCGGGGTGCTTACGCCTGGCGCTCGCTCCTTGACACGGGCGTTCGCATCCCCGGTGGTTCGGACTCGCCGGTGGAGTCCGCAAACCCGCTGCTGGGCATCTACGCCGCGGTGACCCGGCAGGATCTCAGCGGCAACCCTCCCGGGGGCTGGTACCCCGAGCAGCGTGTGACCCTGCACGAAGCCTTGCGCATGTTCACCGTCGACGCTGCTTACGCCGCGTTCCAGGAGCACGAACTCGGTTCGCTTTCCCCTGGCAAGAAGGCCGATTTGACCGTGCTCGACAGAGACCTGGCAAGCGTACCGCCGAGCGAGATTCCAAGGGCGCGCGTGGTCGCGACGGTGGTTGGCGGGAACGTGGTGTACAGCCGGGAGTGAGTCGATCGCCCGTTCTTTCCCCTTCAGACGCGATCGAAAGGTCACCTGAACGTACAAGCCTCTTGTGGGCATGCCGGGCAGTGCGCAGAATTCGCTACTCTGAGGCCCGCTCTGGGTGGGGCGAGGTACTGTTCAGATCCCAACACCTCTTCTGCCTTCACTGCGAAAATTCTTGACACGCCTGTGAAAATTGGGTATCTTGGCGTCGGCGCCTGACAGTGAGAGCGGACCCAAGGGGGTACCGCGGCCACTCGGTAGTCGAAACGTTGCTCTGGCTGAGACGGAAGGGAGGGTTTGTGCGCGGGTTGAGGCTTTGGCTGCTTGTTTCGCTGGCTGTGGGGATCCTGTCGCAAGGCTGCAAACGATCGGCCTCGCACGAGGGGGCTGTCGGGCAGGGCGTTTTGAAGATCGTTCAGTCGGCCGTGCAGTTGACGTCTGGAGACCCTGCCCTCCGCAACCCGACCTGGGCGCCACGCGGAGACCTGATCGCTGCTTCCGCCGTTGATGGCAACAGTCTCTGGATCCTGGGCGTGGATTCTCTTCCGCCTCGTCAAGTTGTGACCGGGGAAAGCATTGGCGGTGCCTACACCTGGTGTCTTGATGGCCGCTGCCTCGTCTACCGTGAGGCAGAAATCCACGGCCGTCGGCGGCTGTGGCGAGTGCGCGCTCTGCATGTTCGCTCGTCTCTGGTTTACGACATTCTCGGCCCGGCGCCGCGCGTGTCCCCTCCGCGTTGGGATCCCTCTTCCAAAACGCTTACTTTCACTGTGCGCGGCAAACCGCGGTTATTCCGTCTGGCCATGTCGGACACCGGGTTGGTTGCGGAGCCGCTGACGCTGGACTCGTGGGCGAAACAAGCCGGTTCGGGGACGCTTGTCTTCGAGCGGAACGGCGGTCTGGACGTGGCGGTAGCTGGCAAGGCCAAGCTTATTCATTTCGCGTTGCCGAGTGGCGGCCAGATTCTCAATCCCGCCGTCTCGCCAAACGGCAAACAGGTGGCTTTTGAGTCAACCTCTGGCGACTCGCTTTTTCTTCTCGACCTGGTGACCGGTCGGCTGCGCTCTCTCGGCGTTGGGCATGCGCCAGCGTGGTCGCCACTGGGGGATTACCTGGCGTGCGTCGTTCAGCGCGAAGACGGTTTGCGAACGCTGTCCTCCGAACTGGTTTTGGTGGACAGCCGGAATGGCAAGCGGTTGCAAATCACAAACACTCCGGACAGGCTGGAAGGGCATCCGAGCTGGTCGCCCGACGGCGAGAAAATTGTCTACCACGAGGAACGGGACGGAAAACTCTACCTGGCCGAGTTCACGCATGTCTACACCACGCCGCCGGAACGCTGACGTCAGTGTCCATTCGAGGAAGGAGCTGCTCGAGCGCGTCTACGAGACGCTTTTTGAACAGATTGGGCCACGTCACTGGTGGCCGGGCGAAACGCCGTTCGAAGTGATGGTGGGGGCGATTCTGACGCAGAACACAGCGTGGGCAAACGTCGAAAAGGCCATCCGGAATCTGAAAGCGGCCGGACTGCTCGATCCGCTGGGGCTTTACCGGGCTGAGCAGAGTCGCGTTGCGGAGCTCATCCGGCCGTCTGGCTACTACAACCAGAAAGCCGCCAAACTCAAGCGCTTCGTGAAATTCTTCGTCGAGGAATACGGGGCCGATCTGGAGAAGATGAAGGCCGAGCCGCTTGACGTGCTACGGCGGAAGTTGCTGCAGATCAACGGGATTGGCCCCGAGACGGCCGATTCGATTTTGCTCTACGCGCTGGACAAACCGGTTTTTGTCGTCGACGCCTACACGCGCCGAATCTTCTCAAGACATGGCTGGGTTGAGCCGACAATCGGGTACGAGGAGCTTCGCGAATTCTTCGAGAGCGCGTTGCCGAAAGATGTGAAACTTTTCAACGAGTACCACGCACTGCTGGTTTACGTTGGGCATCATTTCTGCAAGAGAAAGCCGCAGTGTGAAGCGTGTCCTTTGCAACCATTTCTCCCCCAGGAAGGGGCCAGACCGTGAGTCAAAGAGGAGCTGAGAATGCCTGTCCTCACTGTCAACGGCATCCTGATCATCATTTTGCTCGGCATTCTCGCCGCGTATTCGCTGAAGGAACACCGCTGGTGGTTGCTTCCGATTGACCTGGCTGGCGTTGTGGCAGCCGGCCTCGCCGTTGGAATGGAGCTGGGCCATTTCGAGAACCGCGTTCTCACGATGGCTACGATGGCTGTCCGTCATCACGGTGGTTCTGATTGTCAACGTGGTGATGGTGTTCCGGGACCTGAGAAGTGGCGAAATGGGTGGCCTCCTGAACAACGGGCTGCCTCGGCGGGGGGCGCTGTACAGGATGATCGCCGACGAGGACGAATTACGCGAGGAAGTCAACCGCCGGCAGGAAGACGAAATCTCGGAAGGGCTCCAGGCGCTGGAGCTGTGGAAAGTTGGCAACGAATCGTACCTTGACGGCAACTACCTGGACGCTTTGTCCAAGTACGAGCTGTCCCTTCGCTGGGTAGCCAGCGTGCCGGCGGCAGTGAATGCGTCGGCAGCGGCGCTTGAACTGCAGAAGTACGAGGAAGCCGAACGCTACGCCTCCACCGCCCTGGAGATCCGCGACGACTGCCTCGAAGCCTGGGTTAACAAAGGGCTGGCGCTTGAACGGCTGCGTCGGCCGGAAGAAGCTCTGCACGCCTACGAAAAGGCTTTAGAGCTGGCGCCCGACGACGTCATTTTGCACTTGCTGGCTGGTCGAGTGCTGCGGCGCCTTGGACAACTCGATCGAGCGATCGAGGTGCTTGACCGCGGCCTCGAGGTCGAACCCGATCATCCTGAACTGCTTTTTGAGAAGAGCCTGGCGCTGATTCGCCAGGGCAAGCGTGAAGATGCCTTGCCGTTCCTCACCGAAACCGTGAAACGCAACCCGAAGCACTACCTGGCTTTCTTCCACCTGGCCAACACGCTGAACCGACTGGACCGCAACGAGGAGGCGGTTCACTACTACGACCTGGTGCTCAAGCTGAAGCCGGACCACGCCGAGGCCTGGAACAACCGTGGCATCGCGCTGAGCAAGATGCGGCGGTTGCGGAAGGCAATCCAGAGCTACAAGAAAGCGCTGGCACTGCGAGCTGAGTACCACGAGGCCTGGATCAACCTGGCGCTCGCACACGACAGCCTGGGACAGGCGGCGGAGGCGCTGCGAGCCTACAGGCGGTTCCTGGATCTGGCTCCTTCGAACATGACGAAGCACATCGAGCTGACGCGGCGGCGCGTGCAGGAACTCGAGCAACAACTGGAAAAGCAGAAACGTCGCAAAGCCGCTCGTGATGAGCAGAAAGAGGACGCCAAAGAGGAGCCGGGTGAGCCAATCGTGGTTGCTGTGCCAGCGGGAGCCGAAAGCGTGAAGGAGGAGGCTGCGGGCACGGTGGAGTGAGCACGGGTGACGGGTTCCGGGCTCTGGCTCAGCAGAGACGTGAGGGGAAGGAAAGACCCGATGAAAGCGGTAGTTTTCGACGGGAAACGCGTGCAGGTTGTGGAGCGACCGG
>JAADFT010000291.1 GCA_013152765.1 Calditrichota bacterium
GCCACACAAGCGTCAGAATCGCCCGTAACCCGATGTACACCCGCAGCCCGTGCCCGTAGCGGCGCTCCAGTTCCCGCCACTCCATCACGCCCGCGTTCTGCACCACGTAACCCAATTCGGCGCCGAGCAGGAAAACCACCCAACCAAGGTACATCCAGAGCAGGAAAAGCGGGAGGGCAGCAAATCCGGCGAAGAGGATTTCGCGGGCGCTGGCACGACTCGCTGAGACGACGAAGTGCGCAAACGCCCAGTTGGAGGCCTGCCAGGCCACACCGGAGAAGATGCCTCCCACGGCAGCAGCTTCCAGGCGCACGCGGGTGTTGGGAACCAGGCCGATTACCAGAGCAAACACGAGGCTGGACACGACGTAGGGAGCCAGCTTCAGACCCAGGAAACCAACGATGTGGAACACCGGGTTACTCACCACAACCCGTGCCACATGCGAAGACATGACACTCGCCGTTGCCGTAAAAACGAGAAACAGCGACAGGGGCCCGATGACCAGGAGAGCTGTGTAGTCCGCAATTCGGCGGAGCCACGAGCGCATTCGCTGGACGTGCCAGATCTCGTTGACGGACACTTCGATGTTGTTCAGGATGCTCAACACGGTAACCAGCAGCGCTGCAAACCCGACCGCGCCCAGTGCGCCGGTTTGCGAGTTTTCCACGAATTCCAGAATTTGCATGGCGATCGTGTCGCCGCGCTCGCCCAACGGTGCCAGCAGATCGCACAGCGGCTGCGCCAGGTCGATGTGGAGACCGAAGGCTTTCATCACGGCGAAAACCACGGCAAGAAAAGGCACGATCGAAAGCAGGCTGGAGTAGGTAAGTGCAGAAGCCCGGGTGAGCAGTTTGTCGGCGTAGAACTGGCGAACGAGGAAAATGAGAAGTTTCAGCAGGCGAACGAGGAAGGACTCTACGCGCGTCAGCGAGTGCAGGTCAACGTGCCAGATGCCCGTCGACAGAAAATCGCGTACACGCCCCACCAGGAGCGAAAAGCGATTTTTCCCTCCCTCCACAACGACCTCATTCTGTATTTGACGAGCGGGCGAGCTGAGGCGGGCGGGTCACCGTCGGCCGCACTGCGCAGCAGTTACAACGCCCACAAAGCAGACCCTCAGATCCACAGTCCGTAGATGCGAATGGCGTTGCCGCCGGCGATCAGGCGTTTTTCCCTCAGCTTAATCCGCGCAGCTTCGAGTTTCCCCACCGCAACGGGGACGGAGCTCGCCGGGGCATCCGTGCCCCACAGTACTCTTTCAGCGCCAAGCTGGTCCACAGCAGTTTCGACAAATCCTTCGTCGATCACGGAGCAGGCGATGTCCACACAAACGTTTCGAAACGGGGCCACCCGCCTGGCTCCGTACTCCCAGTCGCCTCCCGTGTGAGCCATCACGAATTGAACATCGGGGAAATGGGCTGCAACGTAAGCCACCTCATCGGGCGTTGACTCCTGATCGAGTTGCCCCACTGCCTTGCGCCACGAGTGGAGCAGCACGGGCACATCGGCTTCGCGAACAGCGCGCAGCACGCGGAACACGCGGTCATCGTCGTACTTCAGGCTGACCCAAAGTTTGACGCCGATCATCCCCGCCGAAACACAGCGTTGAAGCTCGTCCAGGCTTTCTTCCACGTACTTCGGATTGAGGTAGCAGAGTCCCTCCATCCGACCGCGCGATTGCTGCATCGCACTGAGGACCTGGTCGTTCCAGCGGCGAACCTGTTCCATTTCCGGATCGTAACTGAAATCCGGTTCGCCCATCCCAAGGTGGGAAACAAGCACCTTGCGGATCCCGTACTGATCCGCCACCCTCCAGTAGGCCGGCGTCATCCCATCCAGGTGAGCATGTGAGTCGATCCAGAGCCAACTACCCCTTCTCCAGTTGTTACCCACGGCTTCCTCTCTCACGGTACCGTTCAACTTCAGGGGCGCAACTCAAATACGCTCACAGCAAAATTGTTAGTTGGAATTGCCTTTGTCTGCCTCCTCCTTTACCCTCCAGTGCTTCGAAAGCTCGATCCTGTTGCGGAAACGCTTCTTCACAAACAGAAACCCGCCTTCACCGGTTGTGACCATTTCGACAGGGTACCAGCCGCCGTCGGGCGCGCACCTGTACCGGATTCTCGTCCGCATGTTCTTCACGTGCTTCGGAAGCGGTCTCGGCTCGAACTCCAGCACCACTGGAGCGCCGGACTTCACGTCCAGCCAGGCTGTTCCCACAATCCGACGGCCACGCGAAACGCGTTCTTCGAAGCGAAACCCGGCGCAGCGGATGCTGTCGATCACGGCCACCGAGTCCAGCGGCTGAACCTTCACGCTGTCCTGCACCTCCGGCAGAAACGGGCTTCTTCCGGTGCGAAACGGATGTTTACCGCCCCGGTCCGAGGCCTTCTTTTCTGCTTCACGTTGTTTCTCCCGGGCCTTGGCCGTCTCGTCCTTGCCGTCCTTCACAACCCGCACGATCTCCGTCCTGACCTGGCCGTTCTCGTCGGGCAAAATGCGGAGCTGGGACTCCTCCACGTGCTCCAGCTTGCCCTTCTTGTTCATCACCTCCGTGCGGGTGTAGGCCTCACCCGGCACCCAGTTCTGATTCCGGGCCGCGATCTCAACAGCTTTTTGCCAGAGATCATTCTGACTGGCGCCTACCTGTGGCAGGGCCAGGCCAGCAACGACAGCCCAGAGGAAAACGCGTCTTAAGATTTGCATCTGGCGTTCGCTTTCTGAAAAGGAATCCTTGCTAAACTCGCCCCACTGAATCTAAGTTTTAGCCCTGAGCCAAATCAGTTTTGTCGATCGAGTTCCACCGACGGGCCTGCCCGACAAAAGCTGACCCTGCCCACCTCGTCTCGACTGGACTCTCCCTGCGCCTGTTTAGCTTCCTCCCCAAGCTCAAACCGGGGAGGTCGAATTTTCCTCGACGACCGGTTCTTCCAGTGAAAAGAGCTCTCGACAGTTCACGGCGGCGATCCGGCGTCTCGATGCTTCGTCCAGGTCGGCAACACGCAGTTGCTCAACTTTCGGGAACACGTAGAGAAACGGAGCCCAGGTACCGAAAAGAACGTGCCGAATCCCGAATCTTTCCACAAGCTCCTCAACCGCGCCGTCCGGACCGTTGACGTAGGCCAGATCCACGAAGAGATTTTCGCGCTGCCCAACCAGGTCGTGCAACTGGCGCAGGTCGCCAATTCGCCCATTGGTTACCAGCACCGGGGACTCAGCTTGTTCCACGAAGTTGGCCACGTCCTGCACGGGAACCGGGGGAACGCGGCACAACCAGTGGTGGTGGCGCTCGTCTTCCAGACGAAAGGGGACCACCGTGCGGACCTGCCGCTCCTTCGCAAAGTGGAGGTACGAGCGCGCGATTGAGTTGGCCAGGCGGTAGTCGTGGTAACCCGGCAGGAGTCGAACGGCCAGAGCACCCAGGGCCAGCGCTTCTTCTGCATCCTTGGCCCAGCCTGGGAAACCGGGATTTACGGTAGCTACCATGTAGAGTCTGCCCGCGTAACGCCTCAGTGCACGCGCCAGGAGACTGTTTGCCACACCGCAGTCTTTGTACAGCACCGCCCGGTTCGACGCCACGAGCGCTTGCCGGATGCCGTACCGAGCCAGCCTCTGCCACAAACGGCCAGGGGTCTCGCCTGGCAGACGCCGAAACGGCCACGGGCCCGTTGTCGCGTTGGCGTCAACAAGATCCATCAGCTTGTCGGTCATGGCTTCGTCCGCCAAGGTTCCTTCCTCTCGTCCGTCCCTTCCGTGGGTTCAGGCCCCACTTCATTCAACCAGAACGGCGGTACCCGCTGCCGTCACCATCAGCATCCCCTCGCGCACAACCTCGTAGTCGAGGTCCACGCCCACCACTGCGTTGGCCCCCAGCGCCCGGGCTTGTTCCTCCATCTCGCGCAGGGAAATCATCCGAGCGTCGCTCAGTTTCTGCTCGTAAGCACCAGACCGGCCACCAACAATGTCGGTGATGCTGGCGAAAAGGTCCCGAACCACGTTGGCGCCCATGATGGCCTCCCCGGCCACCAGCCCAAGGTATTTCACAATCCGCTTGCCCTCGATGCTGGGCGTGGTCGTGATGATCATGGCTCCTCCTTTCGTGGGGTGACAAGTTAGACACGAAACTGTTACAAGTCAAGCGCAAATTCGCGGGACTTCAAAAAGCGGCAGCAAGCTGCCACACTCCAAAATCTCAAAACTCACTGCCGGAGGG
>JAADFT010000292.1 GCA_013152765.1 Calditrichota bacterium
GCTTTACCGTACACGTCGGTGTTCACGGTGGTTGGCTTCACGGAGCCGCCGCCCTCAATCACGCTAAAGGTGACGGGCACGTTTGGCACCGGGTTCTCGTACTGGTCTCGCACCAGCACCTCAAGCGAGTCGGCCAGGGGTTGCCCCGCCGCTCCGGACTGTCCGTCGCCTTTGGTCTTGACCATCGTCGAAGGAGCGTCGGCCTGGGCGTGTTCCACGAAAACCACGCTGCCCACGTTCTCGGCCGTCGCGGTGACGTGAACCTCGCCGGAGACCGTGCCGAAGGTCAGGCGGGTGCTGGCTTTACCGTCTTCGTCTGTGTAGTTCTGCAAAGGTGGTGTCGTGCCGCCTTTGCCGGAAGGCGTGTAGCCTAAGTTCTTGGTTAGCAGGACTTTATCGAGTTTCCAATCAGGTTCCCGGAAGAGGACCTTGATGTGGTGCACGCCGTGCGCCAGGTAGAACTGGCATTCGCTGGAGGAGTACCAGTCGTAGTCGCTGCCCGCGCTGAAGGACCAGTACGATCCACCTGGGCGCAGCGTGTCTGGGTTGTCGTCCACCTGGATGCCGTAAATCGAGTTGCTGCCGCCGTCAGGTGCTGCGGAGCGGAACCAGAACTTGTACACCTCTGGCTCGGTGATGTAGAAGCTGAAATCCACGTAGCCCTGGCTGTGGACGGTGGTGGTGACGTACTGGCTGTCCGAAGCGGTGCCGTCGCCGTCCGTTGTGGTGTCGTCCCAGCGAATTTCCAGCGGGCCGTTCAAAGTGCCGTCTTCGGCCTCTTTCCAGTAGTTGCCGTCCGTGGTAACGGTGTCGGTGGACAGGTAGCCCACACCCTGTGTGACGGCGAAGTCGACGAACACGTTTGGCGACGGGTTACCGTACTCGTCCGTCACCCTGACGACCAGCGGGTTCGGAAGCGTGGTGTTCACCGTGCCGGACTGCTGGTCGCCGCTGAAGATCTCGATGACCGAGGGCGAGCCAACCTGAATCTCTTCGGTGAAATCGTCGATGTTGTTGTTGAGACCGGGGTAGAGCATCACGCCTGCGTACACGTGCTGCTCGTTGCCGTGCAGCTTGTTGGGGTCGGTCACGGTACCGTCCACAACCCCGCGGACGTAGTGCGTGAAGTGATGTCCGGCATCGTCGCTGTAAATCTCGAGCCGAACCTGGTCGCCAGCCACCGGATTCTGCTCGACCTGACAGGTAACCTCGTCGATTTCGGGCGTCACCACTTCGCCGTTCACGATCTCGTAGAGGCGGAGGGTCCCCTGCCGCCGCAAGACCATGTACCCGTTGGCATTCGGGTCCGCAGCGTCGAGCATGACGGCGAAACCACCGGCGTTGATGCCGCCATCATCAGCACCAGCGCCCCAGCGGTAGGACACCGCCACCGGGTCGCGGTACTCTTTCCACACAGCCATTTGGGTCCACCCGCCGGTCGAACCCGTGTTCGCCAGCTCGTTGTTCTGAATGGCGTACTCGGGGTCCGCTGCCCAGCCGGTGCCCAGCGTGGAGCGGTTGAAGTTGTCGGTGTAGGACTTGGTTTGCGGCGCTTCCTGCGTCGTAGCGGAAATTACGTTCGAAATGTCGGAGGCGTTACCCGCGGCGTCGAAGCTCTTGATCGCAAAGTAGTACTTGGTTCCCGCGTTCAGACCACTAACCGAGTACGTTTCCAGATTGCCGGGATCGGCCGGCACCATGGAGGTCGAATTGTTGTCGAGCGTAGCGCTGCTCCAGTTGGACTCGGTGATCTGGGAGGTGGAGTAGCGGATTTCGTAGTGATCCACAGCGCCATCCGTGTTGCCGTTCTGGTGCGGCGCCGTCCACTGCAACGACACGGACGACCGCGTGACACCCGTCGACGTCAGATCCGTGATGGCTTCGGGTGGCCAGTTGTCGTCGTAACGCACGAACTCGACCTGCTCCACGTTGTTGTTGCCGTCGGTGAGGCCGTAGAGCATGATGCCCGCGTACATCGTGGAGGGGATGGCTCTGGTCTTGTTGGCGTCGACAAGCGTGCCGTCGTACTGTCCGTTCACGTAACAGTCGAAGTGGTAGCCGTCGGACTCGTTGCTGAAGGACACGCGGAAGGTGTCGCCGGCAGCAGGCAGGGTGGTGACCAGCGGATTGTCAATTTGCGCGATCTTGGTGTCCGGAGCACCGTTCACCACCGTGTAGAGAAAAAGGCCGGTGCTGCGTTTGAAGACCAGGTAGCCGTTGGCTGTGTCCGTGGCCGCATCGATCAGCAGTACCACGCCGCCAGCACCGCTGCCGTTGTCGTCGCCGGTTACGGTGGAGCCCCAGATGATGGCTTCTTCGGTGAAGCCTGTGTCTCCCTTGTACACGGCCAGGTGCTGCCAGCTTCCGTCCCCAGCCGTGTTCTGGAGCTCACCGCTGGCGATGATGTACTCCGGCCCTGCTGCCCAGTTCGGCCCGAGGTCGGTACGCTCAAAGTCGTCCACCACGACCACCGTGTCGATCCCCTGGGCGAGAGCTGTTGCGCTGAGAACAAGGGTTGCGACAAGCGCAAAACCCAAAGCTGCTCCCCAACGGGTGCTGTGTTTCGTCGTCATGCTACTTTCCTCCAACGGGTTTCTCGCAGATCACCGGCTACTTCCGAGCTTACAACAAAGCTGTTTCCAAACCTGGTGAGCGAGAGCTGTGGTGGGCGACCACCTCGTACAGCGGTCCGTTCGACTTGTGCCCGAACCCCCGTCTCCTCTTCGGGCAGTTCTGAACCCTCGCTCTGGCTAACCTTCCCTGGCTTGCCTGTACTACTTTCACGCGGGCCGTGGAGTGCAAAGTCCGTACCATGCAGGTACGGAAGGGGCGTGCAGAAGGGCGCGTTTTGGGGCGATTTGCACCGGTTGACGGCTCCACGCGGCGAAACGGGTGTGATCTCAAGCACAGCCAAGGCAATCGGAGGGAGCACCAGCGTCGGGGCTACTACAAGGCAGTCACTGTTCGGCAACGAACGTCTCGCTGTGAGACGTTCGCCTTGTCGGTGTACAATTTCTGGACAGGCCCGCCGAGAAGTGCTCAGAATCTGGATGGGGCGGCACGACCTGCCGCGGCGGGAATTTCTGTCACCGGGAGGTGGAAACTTTTGTAGGTGATGGGTTGTAACAAAATTGAATTTCTTGCGCGCCATTTTCGGGGGGCCGAAATCACGGGATGAACCAGAACTGAGGAGGGCAAAGCGGATGAGAGCAAAGCTAACGGTCTTGAGTCTGGTGCTGGTCCTGGTGTTGGCGGTTTCGGCACAGGCGGGCGTGCTTCCTGCCGTCCGCGCAGGTCTGTGCACGCCGGGTGCGAGCCTGAAAAACACACACAAGAACGGCTTCGGCGTGGAGCTGGTGAAGGACCTTGCGCTTGCGCGCTTCCGCTACCCGGTTGCCGTTGGCGTGCGGTTTTCCTCTTTTCCGGGCCGCACCAAAACCTGGGTTGCCTCGGGTGAGGTCATTCACAGGGTTTACAGTAGCGCCACGCTGTTGACGCTGTTTTCGGGACTGCGCATCGGGGATGTCAGCGGACCGTACCTGCTTCCCGCTTTGAACGTCAGCACGGGTTCGGTGTACGATCGCCAGGACTACGAGCAAAGCTCTGTGCAGGTCGGCCTGGAACTGGGTGTTGGTACCCGTTTCCAGCCCAGCTTTGCCAGCGTCAGGATGGACATCGGGGCTCGGCTTGCGCTGAACAATGTCGTTACGGGCTCGATTCCGGAAGCGTTCGACATCGGCCTGGACCTGGAGAAGCTGGTCAACACGTTCGGTCTGTTCGTGGGGATTCAGTTTTAGGCGGTGTGCCGGAGGCATTCTCGGCGTTTTCAACGCCGAATTGGGGCGCTGTTCTCACAAGCTCGGCCAGACGGCCGGGCTTTTTTCGTAGTTCCCGGTTTCTGATCCCCGGGTGTGCTCCTCTGTTGTCCCCGGTAGTTTTTGTTTCGTTGCACAGGAGCACAACGAGGGAAATGTGGTTCCAGCAGGCGAGCGGCTTTCGCAAGCAGCATGGCTTGGCCTGATTTGTTAACAACCGCAAGCGCGCGAACAAAAGCGCGCCAACATCGGCTGAACACTTGCGTTCAGGACACGAGTTGTTCGTGTCCGACGTAAGCTGTGAAAAGCGCACGTTTCGGCGTTCCAAAAAGGCCTTGCAAAATCTTGAGCATTGTTGTACATTTGCCGCGATGCCTTTGGATTTTGCACGA
>JAADFT010000293.1 GCA_013152765.1 Calditrichota bacterium
CTCGCCCGCGAGGACAAAGTGACGCTCGGCGGCGGGCAAATGGTCATCTGGGCGCCCGAATTCCCGCACTGGCTGGATCACCCTGGCTTTTGGGACCACGCCTGTTTCCTCGAGCACCGTGTGGAGCGGCTTTTCACGGTCACCGTCCTCGACGAAAACCTGCGCGAAATTCCACTCGAACTCGCGAGTCGCAGGTGGCAGCCCTCCCACCTCCAGAGGAACTACACAACCCGCGTCGGTCTGGAAGTGCAGGAGGTGGACGTCCTCTTACCTCAGGACGTGCTGGTGGCTTCGCTCACGTTCCGCAACCGGTCGGACACGGCGCTCGATCTCAACGTCGTTCAGTGGACGTTGCAGGAATCCGCGTACAACGTGAAAGACGACGACCCGCGGTCCAGTCCCAGAGCACGCTGGCTAAGCGACCTGACTTGTGACGGCAAGGTGGTGACCTGGAAATTTCACCGCAACCGGTCGGACAGTGCCAGACCGAAGGTTGAAATGGCTCTGGCCATGGGCAGCGACAAGGCAGCCAGCTCGTACAACGCCTCGTACGCCGACAACTGCGTGCGCGACCCGCTGTGGCGCGTCACCCCCTTTTACGAGAAAATGTCGCCCGGCGGCTTGCCGCCCACCCAGAAACCGCCGCAGAAATTTCCGCCAGGCAACGTCTACCTTGCGCTGCACCAGCGCCTTCACGTACCAGCACGCGCGCAGGTCACGGTGAATTTTGCGTTTGCCATCCAGCCAGTGGACGTAGATGCCGGCAAGATTCTGCGCGAAGCGTTGCAAGCAGGTTCGCCAGTCGAACAATCCCGCAAGAACTGGGACGCTTTTTTCAAGAGCGTTCCGGAGTTCTGGTGCAGCGATCCGTACTTCACGCGCTACTACTGGTACCGCTGGTTTGGCCTGAGACTCAACCGTGTGAACACAAGCGGCCGTTTCCGCCTGCCGCACCCGTGCGTGTTCGAAGGGATCAACGCGGGCTGGTTTCGGCACAACATCAGCTACTCGGCTCAGTGTCACATGCTCGAGATGCGCTGGGCGCACAATCCAGACGTCGCCGAAGGTAGTCTGCTGAATTTCGTGGCACACCAGCGCGACGACGGCAGTTTTCCAGGGGCCATCTCCACCGTTGTTGGCGAAGCCGATCCCGGTTTCTACCACGCCAACTGGGGCCGCACGGTACGCGCCCTCTACCGCGTTCACCCGGACGACCAGTTCCTGCGACAGGTCTACAAACCGCTGGTTCGCTACGAGCAGTACTTCGAGGACCAGCGAGACCCTGAAGCTTCGCACCTGTACGACGTGATCAACCAGGGCGAGACCGGGCAGGAGTACCAGGCCCGTTACCTTTTTGTCGATCCCAAAGCCGACCAGTGGATTCCCATCCGGCTCAAGGGCGTTGACGCCACGGTCTACATTTACGAGCTTCAGAAAACCCTGGCCTGGATGGCCGAGAAGCTCGGCTTACCCAGCGACGCGCGAACCTGGCGCAAGAAAGCCAAGAAAACCCGTCGGGCAATTCTGAAGTTGATGTGGGATCCCGATTCCCACTTCTTCGCGGACCTCAAACCCGGGACCTGGGAACGGTCCCCCTACAAACCAGCGGTGGGCTTCTACCCGTTCATGACCGACGTAGCGGAAAAGGACCATCTGTCGGCCATCCGTGAGCACCTGCTCAATCCAAAGGAATTCTGGACACCGTACCCTGTACCCTCGAGCAGTCTGAGCGATCCCTACTCAAACCCGTACGGCGAGTGGAAAAACAAGCGTTTGTCGTGCCCCTGGAACGGGCGGAGCTGGCTCATGACCAACAGCCACGTCGTGGACGCTCTGGCACACGCAGCCCAGACGCTGGATCCGCGCCTGAAAGGACACGCCGCGGACCTCCTTCGGCGAGCGATTCGGATGCTTTTCGTGGACGGCGACCTGCAACGTCCAACCTCGTACGAGTACTACAACCCGGTGACCGGCCAGGCGCCGTTCTTCCGCGGCACCGATGACTACATGCATTCCTGGATTGTGGATCTCATCATCCGGTACGCGGCGGGCTTGCAGCCGCAGGATGGCAACGAAATCGTGATCGATCCCCTGCCGTTGCGCCTGAGCGACGTGGTGCTGAAGAACGTGTTTGTCAAGGGGCACAGGCTGAATCTGGAGTACCACCGCGAAGGGGCGCGCAAGGGACTGAGAGTCGAAGTGGACGGCCGGGCCGTGGTCACCAAGCCGGCATTCACGAAGACAAGGATTCGCCTTTAGTCCTGCTGCGTCAGGTTGTTGGTGATTTCCCGGGCAATCGATCCCCGGATCAGAACGAGCCCCCAGCGTTCGGACGCAGTAGAAAACAGGCCGGACAGAAAACCTTCTGAAGACGAACGGAGGCGGAGACAACTTTGGGCGAAATCGGTGAAGCATTCGAGCGGCTGGTGGAAATCATGCGGGAGCTGCGTGGAGAACACGGCTGCCCGTGGGACAAAGAGCAGACACACGAGTCACTGCGTCAGTACCTGCTGGAGGAAGCGTACGAGGTCATCGAGGCCATCGACTCAGGCCGTTACGACGACCTGAAAGAAGAGCTCGGCGATTTACTGCTTCAGGTCGTTTTTCACGCCCAGATTGGCGAAGAGGAAGGGCGGTTCACGATTCTGGACGTCATCAAGGGAATTAACGACAAGCTCGTACGCCGCCACCCGCACGTCTTCGGGGACGTCGTGGTGAAAACAGCCGCGGAACAGAGCCAGCACTGGGAGAAGCTGAAACGCCGCGAGGGCAAGAAGTCGGCCATCGACGGTGTGCCCAAATCGCTGAACGCGCTTTTGAGGGCACACCGGGTGCAGGCCAAGGCAGCCACGGTCGGCTTCGACTGGGAGAAAACCGAACAGGTTTGGGAAAAGGTACGGGAGGAACTGGGCGAACTCGAAGAGGCCTACCGTCGCGGGGACCAGGAGGCCATTCAGGAAGAACTCGGGGATGTGCTGTTCGCCATCGTGAACCTGTCGCGTTTCCTGCACGTGAATCCCGAAGACGCCCTCCGCCTCACTGTGGACAAGTTCAGTCGACGCTTCCGGGCGGTGGAAGAAGAGTTGCGACGTCGCGGCAAAAGCGCCGAAGAAGCTGACCTGGAAGAAATGGACGCGATCTGGGAGAACCACAAGCGGCTGGAAAAGGAACTGAAATCGCAGCAATCGAAAAAAGAGTGAGCAAAGTGCGCCGATTGCAGCGCTGTAGTCTTTCTGCCGAGAGCTTGGCAAGAGCTCAGACTTTTGCTGCCTGACGGCATTTTTGCACCGGGAACGAGCATGAAAGTTTTCCGTCCACAGCTTCTCGAATCCTGCGGGATCATACTCACCTACCAGTGTACAAACCGTTGCAGGCACTGCCTGTACGCCAGTTCGCCGCGGGCAAAAAACTGGATGACCGAAGAAGATGTCGAACGTGTGGCACGACAGCTTCGGTGCTGCAGCAGCTCAATTCACAGCATTCATCTGGCCGGTGGGGAGCCTTTCATTCGCTTTGATTTGCTGAAGCGAGCCGTCGAGATCTTCGTCGAGCACAACCTGCCTCTCCACTACGTGGAAACCAACGCCTTTTGGGCCAGCAGTGACGAGCGTGCACGAGATCTCCTGATGCAACTCAAAACCGCAGGCCTGCCAGCCATCTTAATCAGCGTGTCGCCATTTCACTTGGAGTTCATCCCGTTCGAGCGTACCCGCCGGGCTGTGAAGATCGCCAGCGAGGTCTTCGGCCCCTTCGGCACGCTTCTCTTTACGGAGCGTTTCTACCACCACTTCACCAGTTTAGGCATCACCGGGCGTGTCCCTTTTGAAGACTACCTCAAACGGGTATCCCGTGACTGGTTGGCCCGACAGCTGCTGACGGATTACCAGTTTGTTCCCGGTGGGCGCGCCGTTACCATGCTGGAGGACCTTTTTCCGCACTGGCCGGCGGAACACTTTTTCGGCGAAACATGTGCTTCTCAGCTCGGTTACGGTGGGCATGTTCACATCGACCTCTACGGTAACTACATCGGCGGGCTCTGCGCTGGGATCTCGCTCGGCCGGCCCGCCAACCTGACCGACCTTTTCGGCGCTGGCGTGGATCTGGAAAGCCATCCCGTGCTGGAGCGACTCGTCAACGGTGGGATTCGCGGTCTCTACGAGTGGGCCGTGAAAGAACACGGCTACGAACCG
>JAADFT010000294.1 GCA_013152765.1 Calditrichota bacterium
CTCTCCGCTTGCAACATGTTTGCTCCCCCGCCGCGCTTCGCACTCCCCGAAGTTCAGACTGAATGATTTTCATTGACAAAATGAATCTTTTTCATCAAATTGCGGCTGCGTTGGCACGGCGTGGGGAACCGTGGCCGCAATTTCGGGAGGAAAATGAGAACGAGAGACTGGGAGGCAAAATGAAGAGAGGGACAGTTCTTGCGCTCGCGTTTGGGCTGAGCCTGGCACTGGTCGGAAGTGCCTTCGCTTCCGGTGTAGCGCTAACGGGCATCGGAGCACGTGCCACCGCTTTAGGCGGCGCTTACCGCGGTCTGGCGAGTGACTGGAGCGCCATGTACTGGAACCCCGCAGGGCTGGTCCAGATCGACGGCTTCCAGGTTGGCGGTAGCTTCGAGTTCATTCGCCCTGTGGCCAAATTCACTGCCGCTCCCTGGGTCACCCCGCTCGGCGACACGACACGTTTCAGTGCTTTCCGCGAGGGCGAAGTGGAAAACGAGCCGCGCACCTTTTTCGTGCCGGCAGGTGGTTTCGCCTACAGCAACGGTAAGTTCGCCTTCGGCCTGGCGGTGTTTGCACCGTTCGGGCTCGGGGCTACCTGGGACTTGATGGACACCAGGTCCTTCAACCCCGCTTACCCCGAGTACGAGTACGACGACGATCTGCAAATGATCGATGTTCACCCGACGGTGGCTGTTGCGCTGAACGACTGGCTGAGCGTCGGCGCGGGTCTGTCGATCATGTTCGACAAGATCATGATTCGCAAGCCCACGTTCATCCCGAACCCCTACTACAGCAGCGAGCTGAGCCTGGCCGTCAAGCTCATGCACCTGCGCGAGAAAGGTCTCCTCACCGCTCCCTACACCCACCTGATCGTGGACACGAAACTCGAGGGCGACGGCGTCGGTTTTGGCGGCAACTTTGGCCTGATGCTCAAACCGACCGAGAACCTGAGTTTCGGATTTTCTGCGCGTTTCTACAAAGACGCGACCATCAAGGGCAACGTCAACGGCACAGCGTACTTCCCCTCGGACTCCTCCACCAACAAGGCCATTCAGCTTTTTGTCAAACCTCAGCTCGACAAAAAACTGGCGAGCGGCGAAATCACTGAATCCGAGTACTTCGCGGTTCTGAATGCGTACTCAGGCCAGACAGCGGTCGTGTACGACAACGTCGGCGCTACCGCCACGATGCCGCTGCCAGCTAACATCGGGTTCGGTGTTGCCTACACGGGCATTCCCAACACCGTGATCACCTTCGACATGGACTGGACCAAGTGGTCCGCGTGGAACGAGATCAAGATCGAGCTCGACAACGGTGATCAGAGCGCACTCAAAGAAATGTGGCGCGATTGCCTGCGCGTGGGCGGAGGCATCGAACACAACTTCGGCTCCTTCATCCTGCGTGGCTCCTACTACACTGAACCGGAAGCGCCGCCGGAAAACACGCTGACACCCACCATCCCTGACATCTCGCGTCGGCAGGTCTTCAACATCGGACTGTCCGTCCCGTTCGGCAAGGCAATCCTGCACGCCAGCTTCGAGAAGATGTTCATCGGCGACCGCGACGTCAAGGAGTGGATTCTGGACGAAAGCGGTGCTGACTACCTGAACATCGCTGGCCACTACAAAATGTCCGACACCAACGCCATGTTCGGGATCGAATACAACTTTTAGCAATCTTGCGACAAAGGGCGGCGGCGCACCGGATCCCGGCTTTGTGTTCCCGGAGACTGGCGCCGCCGCTTCGCATTGGCGCCGGGAAGAGCGCCTTTTCCGTTTTCTTTTTCGAACTACCAGCGGGCGGGTTGCGCTGCGTCGGGTTTACTGAGTGAACCAGCCTCTGCGAGGCGGTTTCTTCACACAGAAACTGGCACTAGACCGTTCCGCCTTAGTTCAGCAGAGTGGTTCACACAGGTCGTCCAGCCCCTGGGCGGACGTCGGTATCCGGCCAGGGCAAAGCCAATCTGGCGGACTTGGTCGCTTACTTGCTCAGGTGCACGGCTCGCGGGCGGCACTCAGTCAGAGGAACACCCCCAGCATCCTGGAGTGCAGGACTGCTTCGCCCACACAGCCGTCGCCTTCGGCTTGTCGTCCAGGAACTCAGAGGCACAGCAGGTTGGTGGAAGGCAAAATCACGGGCTTGAAAACCAGGTCATCTCGTTCCTTCAGCGGGACCCGGCCGCGGTGGCGCTTGCCGGGCAAGGGTCTCGTGCTGGCTTCGCTGGCGGCCCTCCTGCTCGCCTGCCAGGCTGACACCGGTTTGCGTCCCCTGCGCTCCGGGGTCGAGGGTGTGGTGCACTTCCAGGGCAGCGTGCCCCCCAACACAGACCGCGTTGTGGTCGTCGCGTCGTACGTCTTTCCCCCCACGGGTCCTGCGGATCTGGCCATCAGCGACCCGCTGGTTCTGCAAGGAGATTCAGCCGCGTTTCGCCTGGTTCTGCCGCCCGGGAATTATCCGATTGTGGGTGTGCTCTGGAAAGAAAAGGACCAGCCTTACCAGGTCTGGAATCTCCTCGGCGCTTACTTCCAGAATTCCGACGACTTCATGCCCACCCCTGTCCACGTGCCGGACCGAGAGACGTTTGTGCACCTCCAGATCGAGGCCGATTTTTCGCGGGCCCACGCAGCCAGTCAGAGTGCCGTGACCGGGGTGGTTAGCTTTCTCGGCGCTCCTCCCGAGGACCTTGAGGAAGTCCGCCTCATTTCTGGCGTGCATTTTCCACCCCGCAACCTGCTGGATCTCCAAATCGGACCAGCACTGGCGTTCGACAAACCGGAGGTCCCCTACACATTCCCGCTGCCGCCAGGAGAGTACGCGTTCCTGGGTCTGGTGGCCAAGTTGCGCAGCGAGCCCTGGAATCCCGCGAATCTGATCGCGCTCTACACCCGTCAGGATCCTCTCTCCCCCGCAAAGGTGACCGTTCCAAACCCGGCAGCCGTCGTCCAGGGAATTGACCTGGTAGCCGATTTTAGCCACGTCCAGCGAGAGACGGCCAGTGGCGTTCGCGGCGTTGTGCGCTTTCTGGGACCTCGACCCGAGGGCGCCAGCAAAGCCGTGATCGTAGCGTCCCGACACTACCCGCCGCAAAGCCTGCTGGATGTCACAATCGGTCCCACCGTGGACGTGACGCAAGATTCAGCCGCGTTCGAGATGCAGCTTCCACCCGGCGAGTACTCGCTCCTCGGCGTGATTTTGCTGAACCCGGAAGGCGAAATTGGCCTTTCCACCCTGAACGGCTTTTACCGCTCCCCGGAAGATTCCCTGCATCCGGGTAAGATCGTGATTCCCGACGACCACACCTGGGTGGGTCCGGTGCGAATCGATGTCGATTTTACCACGGGAGCCATCGAGGGAACGGTGCGATTCGAAGGGTCCTGGCCCGAAAACACGGAATTCGTCCGCGTAGCCGCGTTCGAGACCATCCCACAGACCCAGCAGGACTACTTCAAGGTGAAGGGCTTCACCGATCCCCTGCCTTTCGGCGCATCGGAAGCACTGTACCACCTGACTCTGCCGCCGGGGACGTACCGGTGGATCATCGTCGTCTGGAAAGCCAAAGGAACGAGTCTCCTGCAAATGAAGCACATCGGCACCTACCTGGATCCGGAGGACCCGTCCAGGCCGGGATCGGTTGAGGTACCGCCCGGAGGCGTTGTGACGGGCGTCGACATCGTGGCAAGCTTCGACAGCCTGGGTGTGGCGACATCCAGCGTTCCCGGGATTTTTGCGCTACCGAGGTTGCCGTGAAGGTTCGAATTCTGACAATCCTGTTGTGCCTGGTCTCAGCAGCTTCCGCGCTGGCGAGTGCCCTGCCGCAGGAAAAGGGTAGGCTCCACGGTACCGTCCTGGACGCCAAAACCGGCGAACCTCTGCCAGGGGTCCAGATCGTTGTTCAGGGAACCTTCTTCGGCACGACGACCGCTCGCGACGGCACGTACAAACTTCCTCTGCCGCCGGGCAAGTACACGATCGTGGCGCGGATGCTTGGCTACGAAGAGCAACACCGCGAGGTGGAGCTTCGGGCTGGCGAGACCGCGAAAATAGACTTTCGTCTGCGCGAAACCGTCCTGAAAGCCCCCGAGGTGGTAGTAACAGCTTCCAAACGCTACCAGAGCGTCCAGGATGCCCCGGTCAGCGTCTCGATTTTGTCTGCGCAGGACATCCGCACGCGCAACTACCAGAACCTGG
>JAADFT010000295.1 GCA_013152765.1 Calditrichota bacterium
AGGACCGGTGTGCTGCCCGGATCAAATTGCGAGTAAGTTTCTCAAAGAGGGCAGCGGCGGGAGCAAGGGAAATTTGCGCAAGGGTGACAGACGATCGGAGCGGGCGGAATTGAGTGCGTGTCGGCGCTTGCTCCCCGAAAGTGCGCAGCTCGCTACGCTGTTGTGGCGTGGTTGGCGAACCGAAACTGCTCGAGGAATTCGTACAGGCCCCACGGGAGTGGGGCTTTTTCGTGTGCACCGGCCTCGCCACAGAAAGGGGCCGTGACAAAGGGCCGTGGAGGGCGTGGTTTCGGTGGCCTGGACCGGGGCGCTGGAAAATGTGGGTCAAAAACGTGACCCTGTTTGGGAGCTGTGTACGAAGACTTTGACCGCACCTGACTGTGCAGTGGAGGGTATCTGCCACCCTGCTGCTTCAAGCGCATCAAATCAGGAGAAACCTTGTCGAGAGCGTTGGCGTTAGGGTTTCGAGTTGTTTCCTCGCGAGACCGGAATTGGCTTTGGGGTGCAGAAGACGGAAAGGGATCTCCATGAAGGTTCTCAGAATCTGGTTCACTGTTCTGACGGTTCTGCTGTTCACGCGACCCAACGGTTTTGCCCAGGTTGCAGCTCCTGCGGGTTCCGAGGAGCCTCTGGTTCAGGTGGAGGTGAAACCTTCACTCAGTGCTGTGCAGCCCGGCTCGAGCATGAAGATCGCGGTGGTTCTGAAAGTGCGCGAGGGCTGGCACGTAAATGCTCACCAAACGAGCGAAGATTTTCTCCTGCCCACCGTAGTCGAGTTCACACCTGTCGACGGCGTTACCTTCAGCGAACCCGTGTACCCCAAACCGGAACTGCAAAAATTCTCGTTCTGGGAAAAGCCAATCCAGGTGTACGCGGGTAAGGTCGTCATCTACGCGGAGGTGACGGTCCCAAAGGACTTCAGTGCGGACACGCTCGTTGTGAAGGGTGTGGTTCACTACCAGGGCTGCAACGACCAGATGTGCGCACCGCCGGACGACGTGCCTTTCAAGCTCGCTGTGCCCGTCGTGGATCTTTCGACACCGGTTTCGCCGGTGAACGAGGACCTGTTCCAGGGTGTGGAGCTTTCGGCGGCAGCGACGGCCGCGCCGGAAGAGAACCAGCTCGCCGCACTGATCGGTGAGAAGGGGCTCTTTGTCGCTTTTCTGTTCATTTTCCTCGGAGGCCTGGCGTTGAACCTCACGCCCTGCGTCTACCCCCTGATTCCAATCACGGTGAGTTACTTCGGGGCCCAGTCCAGCTCGAGCACGGGCGAGGCCTTTCTGAAGTCCACGTTCTACGTGCTCGGGATGGCCGTGATGTACTCGGTGCTGGGAGTGATCGCAGCGCTGACGGGCAGCCTGTTCGGGGCAAGCTTGCAGAATCCCTACGTCCTGATTTTCGTGGCCTTAGTGTTCATTGTTCTGGCCCTCAGCATGTTCGACGTCTACGAAATCCGCCTGCCGGGATTTCTGGCTTCCGCGGCGTCGGCGACAAAGGGCGGATACTTTGGCGCGTTCTTCATGGGCCTTACGGTGGGCATCGTGGCTGCTCCGTGCATCGGGCCTTTCATCCTGGCTTTGCTGGCCTACGTCGGTGCCACCGGCAATCCGTTTCTCGGTTTCTGGATGTTCTTCGTGCTGGCGCTCGGTCTCGGCCTGCCTTACCTGATCCTGGGCACCTTCTCGAGCGCTCTCTCCCGGTTGCCGCAGTCCGGCGCCTGGATGGTCTGGGTCAAGAAGATCTTCGGTTTCATTCTGATTGGCATGGCCATCTACTTCCTCAAGCCACTGATTCCACACGGTGTCTACCGGTTTCTGCTGCCCGCGCTTGCCATCGTTTCCGGAATTTACCTGGGCTGGATCGAGCGTTCCCAGTCGCCTGGGACGGCTTTCAAGGTTGCGCGCTGGGTGGTTGGCCTCGGTGCCATTGCCCTCGGTCTCTGGCTCGTGAAACCGTCACCGGCAGCGCAAGGAATAGCCTGGCAGGAGTACAGCGACCAGGCTCTGGTTCAGGCGCAGAACGAGGGCAAACCGGTAATCATCGACTTCTCGGCGGACTGGTGTGTGGCCTGCAAGGAGCTGGAACACGAGACGTTTGTGGATCCCCAGGTCGTGGAGCTGTCGAAGCGGTTCGTGACGCTGCGGGCGGACCTGACGCACTACGGTTCGCCGCTGTCCAAGAAACTGCGGGAGCGCTTCCAGATTCGGGGCTTGCCGACGGTGGTTTTCTTGCGTCCGGACGGTTCAGAAATCGCAGACCTGCGCGTGATCGGCTTTATTCCGGGCAG
The DNA here is from genome assembly GCA_013152765.1 of Calditrichota bacterium. GTDB lineage: Bacteria > Zhuqueibacterota > Zhuqueibacteria > Oleimicrobiales > Geothermoviventaceae > Geothermovivens. The sequence goes on from JAADFT010000295.1 coordinate 2,288, forward strand.
CGATTTCGCAAAGCGGATGCAAAAGGCACTCGAAGAGAGTACCAGGTAGTTCAACCTCACAGTAGACTTTCCAAACCCCGCCGCGGCAGTTCGTGGCGGGGTTTTCATTTGCCCCGGGTGGCTTCCGCGCGCGTAGAATCGCTTGGCTTTAAGCCCTTTAGTTTGTACATTTGGAGCGATTTCCCACCTGGTGTTACTGAGTAGCGGTTGAAGCTTCAGAGGTGCCGGTTGTGGCCGCGCGCCCGTAAGCGAGGAAGAGAACTTGCAAAACTCGGACATCCCTCGTACGGAGAAACGCACTTTCCACAGGGTCCGCTTCGTTGTCAATCCCCGTTCGGGATTGCTGCAGTGGAAGAAACCCATCCTGAAAATCATCAACGACTTTGTGGCCGGAAGGGGGATGGACTGGGACATCATTCTCACCACGGGGCCGGGGCACGGCAGGGAGCTGGCGCGAGAGGCGCGCGAGCAGGGCTACGACCTGGTGGTTGCAGTTGGGGGCGACGGAACCGTCAACGAATGCGGCTCGGCGCTGATCGGCTCGGAGACGTGTCTCGGCATCATTCCGATGGGCTCGGGCAACGGCCTTGCTCGGGGGCTTCACATTCCGATGGGCATTCGCAAGCCGCTTGGACTGCTGGATAACGGCGTTGTGCGGAAAATCGACGCGGGCAAGATCGACCGCGCTTATTTTTTCGTCACGGCGGGCATCGGTTTCGACGCCGAGCTCGGTGACGAGTTCAACCGCAGCAAGGTGCGAGGTCCCGTCCCGTACTTTTTCCTCGGCGTGAAGCGCTTCTTTGTGTACGAACCTCAGCGTGTGGTTCTGCATTTGCCGGACGGCGACATCGAGCGCAGGGTACTGCTCGTTACGGTTGCCAACATGAAGCAGTACGGAGCTGGAGCCATCATTGCGCCCAAGGCCCGTCCGGACGACGGCATGTTCGACATCTGCGTGATTCGTGAGCTCGGCATCGTGCCGGCTGTGGTTTACCTGCCGCGCCTGTTCACCGGAAACATCGACAAAGCGCCGTTTGTGGAGCTGTACCGCGCCAGCTCTCTCGTGATTGAGCGCGAGCGGGAAGGCGTGTTCCACTGCGACGGTGAGGCCTTCCAGGGAGGCAAACGGCTGGAGGTTGACATCCTGCCAAACTCGCTGAACGTGCTGGTCTCGCCCGAGTCTCTCTGGCTGGAACAGTCGGCCGCTTACGTGAGCGAGGACGTTTCGGTGCCGAAATGAGCGCCAGATTTACCGCCGAGTACCCGATCGTTTTCCCGCCGGTACGGTTCTTCCAAAAAGCGGCGCTGGTCGACGACTTTCTGCTGGCAGACACGTTCCCGTTCCCGAAACGGGAGAAAATCAACCGTTACCGGGTGATCGGTTTTGTCGGCTGCGTGGGACTGGTTGTACCGTTACGGCGCGGCTCGAAAAGCGGTGCAATTTCGGATCTGGAAGTGGTAACCGAAGGCGAGGACTGGCGAGTGAAGCACTGGCGGACCCTCGCGAACGTCTACAGCGCGGCGCCGTTCTTCGAGTACTACGCAGACGAACTTCGGGAGCTGCTCGGCCGAGCGGGGACGTCGTTTGTGAACTTCGCTGCGGAGACTGTTCGCTGGTGTGCCGGGAAGCTTGGACTCACGGTTCGCTTCCAGCTTCTCTCGGAGCTTGTTTCCGAAACAACGGGCGATCTCGCCTTGCTCGAGGCGGCGAAGAAGCTGAGTGCAAGGGCGTACCTCATGCTCCCGGACGACAGGGACATTCGCGACCCGTCCCTCTTTGGCCGCTCCGGCGTTTCGGTCGAGGCGCCGCAGGTTAAACCGGTTGTTTACCACCCTTTGAGCGACGTTCCGTGCCCGCGAGTGTCGATTCTCGATGTGCT
>JAADFT010000296.1 GCA_013152765.1 Calditrichota bacterium
AAGAAGCCGTACCAGGCCATGCGTTCGAAGATTTCCATCGTGTTCGCGACCCAGAAGGTACGCGGGAAGCGAGCTTTCTTCCGTTCCGAGCTGACCGACATCGTCTGTTTCGTTCCTTTCCGGTTTGCTGGTTACAAGAATCCCGTTTGCCGTACTGTTACCCCTGTGGGCGGGACCTGCGCAGAACGCGCACTGCCCCTCGGAGCTACGCGGGCGTCCCCTACCCGTTGTGCGCCTTTCTTTTTGTTGGCTGCTGCCGAAACCGCTACCCGGGCTTCAGAGAGCCAGCGCCCTTTTGACGGGGCGGCTCGGACACCGGGTTCCCGTTTACCCTGAAGATTGCGTACGACGCGCGTTTACCGGGTCGCCAGTCGTTTCAGCGGACCGGGGCCAGCGCTGACTGAAACCCGTCGCCTGCGAAAAGGCGGTGGGGCGCATTCGCGCCCCTTTCGCCACAGTTGTCTACCTGGAACGCCCTTTCGATTCCTTACACATGCTTTTGAAGAACAGTTTCGGAGGCGCCTCAATTACCTGGCGAACCTACCTGGGTTTGATCGGGGTCGGGTAGTTGAAGTTCCTCGGATGTTTCGCGATCTCGTCCATCAGGTAAGCGATGGCCTTCTGCAACTGTGGGTCCCGCCCGGCCAGTTCATCCTCCGGTGTGTTCTCCACCGAGATGTCCGGAATCGCGCCCCGGCTTTCCAGTTGCGTTCCGTTTACTTCCCACAACCCGATGAACGTCTTGCGGATTGTGCCTCCGTCGATCAACCGGTACGGGCTGACAGCGATCACAAAGCCAAGGGTTTGCTTGCCGATCAGGGTGCCAAGTTTCCGCACTTTGAACCCGTCGGGGAAGACTTCGGCGTCGCTGAAACTGTACTCGTTACACAGCACCACGACTTTGCCGTAGAAGCCTTCCAGAGGCCGCTCGAGCGGTACAGAGTGTCTCTCTTTGACGATCTGGTACTGGCGGCGTTCCAGCATGTCGATGAGCTGGGGGTCGATTCCGCCGCCGCCGTTGTAGCGGACGTCCAGGATGATGGCCTCTTTGTAGCGGTACACCTGGAACCATTTCTTGAAGTTTTCCAGGTCGCCACCGCCCATGTTCTCCAGGTGGATGTAGCCAATCTTCCCGTCGCTTGCTTTGTCCACTACCTGCCGGTTGTGATCCACCCAGGCTTTGTAACGCAGACTGTAGTCGTTCGTGATCGGTTTGATCCGGGTCTTGATCGCGCCCTTCCAGCTCGGCTCGCTGTTGGTGGTCAGAACGACGTGGTTTTTGTTCTTGTTCACCAGGTATTTCAAATAATTCTCGTTCACCGACACGGGCTCGCCGTCGATGGCCAGCAGGTAGTCGCCTTCGCGAATCTTCACGTAGTCGGCATCCAGCGGCGCGTAGAAGCGCCTGGACGATTTGTCCCCTTTGTAGATGCGGACGAAACGGTAGAAGCCCGCCTTGTAGTCGGGTTCCAGCTCGGCTCCGAGCAGTGCCACGGGGTAGCGGTCGACCTTGGGCGGGTTGTCACCGCCGCGTACACCCTGGTGGGAGGCATTCAGTTCGCCCACCATTTCGGCCATCAGCCAGTTCAGCTCTTCGCGCGTGCGGACCCAGGGCAAGAGCGACTCGTAGTACTTCTTCACGCCGTACCAGTCCACGCCGTGGAAATTCGGGTCGTAAAAATGATCGCGGACCATGCGCCAGCCTTCGTCAAAAATCTCGCGCCACTCAGCGCGTCGGTCCACTTTCAGCGAAACGTTCGCCAGGCTGATCGGTTCGGCCTTGGCTTTCTTGCCGTTAGCGTCAAGTAGCTTGAAGCCCTTGCCACTCCAGACGACCAGCTTTTTCTCTTTACGAGCCAGCCGGTAATTGGCGACGCGGTCTGCCACTTTGTTTGTCTTCAGCTCTTTCAGGTCGAAGGCGTAAAGGGCGCGCCTGGAACCCTGGACCTTTTCGCCGGGTTCTGGATCCGGCATGGGTGCGAGGAAGTAGAGGAAACCCTTGGCGACCTGCAGGTTGGCGTAGTGGTCGGCCCGCAAGGGAACGCGCCGAACTCGCTCTGCCAGTCCTTCGAACACAACCTCCACCTTCGGAGGTTGTTCGGTTTTGCTTTCTTCGCTCTTCTTCCCCTTGTCTTTGCCTTTCTTTTCCTTTGACTTTTCCTTCTCAGCTTTTTTCTCGGGCTCTTCCTCGTCTTCCGGCTTCTGGTACGGTGCTTTCTCTTCTGGCACCAAACTGACGCTGTGGATCTCCACCTGATCCGGCAGGACAATCGAGAGGAAGTAGAGGGTCTTTCCGTCTGGTGAAAAGACCGAGTTGAAATCGTCGTTGTCGCGGATCAGGGCAGGGATGGATTTGCCGGACTTGATGTCGTAGAAGTAAACGTCGTTCACAAAGTTCCTGCGACTGAAGGCGTAGGCGACCCAGCGGCTGTCGGGTGACCAGGCGTAGTCGCTGATGACGGTCACGGGATTCCGCGCGATGTCGGTGATTTTTCGGCTGCCCACGTCGAGAAGATACAGGTGGTGGTCGTGGGTGAAGTACAGCAGTTTTGAGCCATCCGGTGACCAGCGCAGACCGTACTTAAAGCCGCCCGTCTTTGTGAGCTGCTTCGGCTTGCCCTCGCCTTTTTGGTCGATGACGTAGATTTCCTGCTCGCCGCTGATGTCCGAGACGTACGCGATCTGAGCGCCATCGGGTGACCACGCCGGATGCTGGTCGCGCGCGTTCGTTGAGCGCGACAGGTCCCGCGTGTCTCCGTTTTTCACGGGCACGGTGAAAATCTCGCCCCGTGCGTCGAAAACGACGCGTTTGGCGTGGGGCGACACGTCCCAGTCCTGGATGTACTTGGTAGGGTCGAGAAAGGCGACCACGTTGAAATGGTCGTCGGTTGGTGCCGTCACCACGACCTCTCGCGTCCGCCGTGATCCGACGTCGAAGAGCCAGAGCTTCCCTTCGTTTTCGTAGACGATCCACTTGCCGTCCGCGGACATGGACGGCCACTGGACGCCGTCCCGGGTGTGCTCGGTCACCTGCTGGATCTTCTGCGAGGCCAGATCGTACGCGAAGAGGTTGGCCACGCCGTTACGGTCCGAAACGAAGTAGATCTTGTTGTCCCGACCCCACATGGGCCAGGTGTCGTTGCCCATGTAGTTTGTCAACTTGTCAAAGGTCTTCTTGCCGAAGTCGTAGAGCCACAAGTCCTGGTTGAAGGTGCCCTTGTAGCGTTTCCACCACCAGAAGAACGTTGGATGACGGGTAAACACCATTTGGGTGCCGTCCGGGGAGAAGCTGGCCAGCCCTCCGCGATCGACGGGAAGTTTCTCGGGGAACTTGCCGTCGATGGAGACCTTGAACAGCTCCGTGTAGAAACGCGAGTAAGCGGTCCGATTGGAGGAGAACACCACGTACTTGCTGTCGGGTGTCCAGCCCAGCACGGTTGCGCTCGAAGGGTGGTAGGTCAGCTGCCGGGGCTCACCACCCTCGGCTGGAATCACAAACACGTTTGTGCCGCCGAAGTAGTTGCCAGTGAAGGCGATCCATTTGCCGTCGGGCGAGAATTTGGGGTGCGTTTCGAAACCGTCGTGCACGGTGATGCGGGTGGCGCGCCCGCCGTTTTGTGGAACGAGCCACAAGTCGCCCTGGTAGCTGAAAACGATCTTTCCGTTGTTGACGTCGGGGTAACGCATGAGGCGAAGCGGTGGGGTGTCTGCGAACGCCAGCGCTGCAAAGGCGAGCGCAGCCAGACCTGCGAGAAACGCTCTTGGCTTCATGGCGACCTCCTTGGGATGAGTGCTCCTGACACGGAAAACTGTACAGAGCGGTAAAGTCGGGTGGGGGCTCTGCCGCTGAGACGGTAAACGCGGTCTCCGTGTGGAGGAAGACAGAGCGGTAACTCCCGTGGCGTCCCACCTGACCTCGTGAGGATGAGCCCAAATTAGCACATTCGGCGCAAAAAGCAACTGATTTGGCCGCGAGGGATCGCTCGGTTTTTACCCTGGTGACCAGCCGTTCGGCAATTTAGCTAACCACCCGCGGCAGAGCGAATTCTGCCGCTGTACAACCACGAGCGGACGACCAGGAGGTCGTGCCCCCGAGGCCGCCTCGGCTGGTGAAGAAAAGGACAACACTCTCACGAAGAGCCGGGGCGCAGCGTTGACCGACGTT
>JAADFT010000297.1 GCA_013152765.1 Calditrichota bacterium
CCCAGCCGCTTCTCACCTGCAACACTTTGTTTTCATTTGAGAAAAACATCCTGCTCCCGAAGGTAAAAGGGTTGACATTGCAGGGGCAAATCTTTATATTCGGGCGGTCTCAATTGGGTTTTGGACTGGCGAGAGTGGCGGAACTGGTAGACGCGCTAGACTTAGGATCTAGTGCCCGAAAGGGCATGGGGGTTCGAGTCCCCCCTCTCGCACCACTGGCCCGGTTGAAACCGGGTTCAACGCCAACAAGCCAAAAAGTCTGAGTCTTGACAAAACCTGAAAGGTCAGAAACGTCGATGCCAGAAGACTACACCGCAGAAGTTCAGGAAATCGACAGTACGAAACGCGCCATCGAGCTGACGTTTCCTGCCAGCAAAGTAGACCCAGAACTGGAGCTCAGGCTTCAAACCCTGCGCAAACGAGCCAAGATCCAGGGCTTTCGGCCGGGTCGTGTGCCGATGAGCCTGATCAAGAAGATGTACGAGCGGGGTGTCCTCGAGGACATTGCTGAAGAACTGGCGCAGAAAGTTTACGCGGATGTTCTGGATGAGCACAAACTTCATCCGATCAGCAGGGCGCAGGTCAGTGTCGCCGAGTACAAGCCCGGCGAACATCTGAAGGTGCGGATTGAGTTTGAGGTGGCGCCAGAAATCGGCGAGATCGACCTTTCCAAGCTCGAAGTCGAGCGGGTTAACATCCAGGTGACCGACAAGGATGTGGAAACTGCGCTGAAGCAGCTGCAGCGGCGGGAAGCTGTGCTGATGAACGTGGAGGATGGTGCTCGACCTGGAGACATCATCAAGGCGAAGTTCCGGGAGCTGGACAGCTCGGGCGTGCCGCTGGTCGGTCGAGGAGAGCAGGCGCAGGTCATCCGGATCCCCAACGACACCGAAATGCCGGATTCGATTGCCCGACAGCTCGAAGGTGTGAAGCCAGGGGAGACCCGCCAGCTTCGCTTTGTGGAAAGGGGCACTTCCTCTGGCGAGGGTGAGAGCGCAGACCGGGAGAGAGTTTTCCAGGTGGAGGTCGAGGACGTCCAGAGAGAAGAGATCCCGGAACTGGACGACGAATTCGCCAAGGACGTGGGCGATTTTGAGACCCTGGATGAGCTTCGCGAACACGTGCGGCGGCAGCTCGAAGCGGAGGCTGCGCAAACCTCGCGGGATCTTTTCATCCGGAATCTGAAGAACGAGCTGGTTAAGGCGGTTGACGTGGCGATCCCCGAAAGCATGCTGAAGCGCGCGCTGGACGCCGCGGTTGAGAACGAGCGCAGGCGCCATCCGGATCGTCCGCGCAGTCGCGAGGAAATCGAGCGCGAAATCCGCGCCGACGTGATCTGGATGCTGAAATGGTCGCTGATTCGGGATCACCTGGTGGAAAAGCTTGGGCTGACGGTCAGCGACGACGATGTGGACATGGAAATCGAGGAGATGATCAAGGCCAATCCGGATCGGGCCGACGAAATCCGTCAGCGCTACGCTTCCGACGAAGCGCGCAGCGACTTGCGCTACGATCTGGAGGAGGCCAAACTGCTCGACGCCATCGCGTCTGAAGTGAAAATCCGCGAGACGACCACGCCGTTCTACGTCGAGCAGAAGGTGGAAACGCCGGAGACGCAGAAGACCGAAGAAACCACGGAGGCGGCAGAGGAGAAGAGCCCGGAAAGTGGCGTCATTGTTCCTTAACGAATTCGACGAGGTGAGCGACTGACATGGGACTTGTACCAATCGTTGTAGAGCAAACGGGACGCGGTGAACGCGCGTACGACATATTTTCACGGCTGCTCAAAGAACGCATCATTTTCATCGGCACGGCCATTGACGATGCAGTGGCCAGCCTTGTGATCGCACAGATGCTTTTTCTTGAGGCCGAAGATCCTGAAAAGGACATTTACCTGTACCTCAACACGCCGGGCGGCTACGTCACTTCGGGCCTGGCAATTTACGACACGATGCAGTACATTCGGCCGGATGTGGCGACCATCTGCATGGGGCAGGCGAGCAGCATGGGCGCTTTGCTGCTGGCAGCGGGTGCCCCTGGCAAGCGGTCTGCGCTGCCTCACTCCCGCATCATGATTCACCAGCCACTGGGTGGTGCCCAGGGCCAGGCAACGGACATCGAGATCCACGCGCGCGAGATTCTGACGTTGAGGGACCGGCTGAACCAGATTCTTTCGGAGCACACGGGGCAACCGATCGAGAAAATCGCCAAAGACACGGACCGCAATTTCTTCATGTCGGCTGAAGAGGCCAAAGAGTACGGCATCATCGACGAAGTACTGGTGAGGAAGGCTTCCGACAAGAAAAAGTCGAAGTGATCGGGGATTTTCATGGCTAAAACCGGGCGGCAACGGCAGCGGCGCCAGATCGTCTGCAGTTTCTGCGGCAAAAGCGCAGAGCAAGTGGAGGCGATGGTCTCGGGGCCGGACGTTTACATCTGCAACGAATGTGTGCGCAGTGCGGCCGACATCATCCGCGACAGCCAGCGCCGCAGAGTCAGCTTAGGGCGTAGTCGGCTACCAACGCCGGAGGAAATCAAGCGCGAGCTGGACGACTACGTCATCGGGCAGGAACAGGCCAAGAAAGTGGTTGCCGTGGCCGTCTACAACCACTACAAGCGGATTGAGGCTTCCGATCCCTTCGACGAGGTCGAGATCCAGAAGAGCAACATTCTGCTGATCGGGCCCACCGGCACCGGCAAGACGCTGATTGCCCAAACACTGGCGCGCTTCCTGCACGTTCCGTTCACCATTGCCGACGCTACCACCCTCACGGAAGCCGGTTACGTTGGCGAGGATGTGGAGAACATCCTGGTGCGACTGCTTCAGGCCGCGGACTACGATGTGGAACGCGCTGAGCAGGGCATCGTTTACATCGATGAGATCGACAAAATCGGCCGAAAAAACGGCAACCCGTCGATCACGCGCGACGTGTCCGGCGAAGGGGTGCAGCAGGCGCTGCTGAAGATTCTCGAAGGCACAGTGGCGGCGGTGCCCCCAAAAGGCGGCCGGAAGCACCCCGAGCAGAATTTGATCAACATCGACACGACCAACATTCTGTTCATCTGCGGTGGTGCTTTCGAGGGGCTGGAGCACATTGTCAGCGCCCGCATTGGCAAGCGGGAGGTGGGGTTTGGCGCCGAGATTCACGGGAAGAAGGACAAGTCGATCGGCGAGGTTCTGAAGCACGTAGAACCCGAGGACCTGCTGCGGTACGGCTTGATTCCCGAACTGGTCGGTCGTTTGCCAGTGATTTCGACGCTGGAAGAACTCGATGAGCAGTCGATGATCAAAATCCTCTCGGAGCCGAAGAATTCGCTGGTACGACAGTACAAACGACTGCTGGAGCTGGACGGTGTTGATCTTCAGTTCGAAGACGAGGCTCTGCGCGAGATCGTCCGCCTGGCGATGAAACGGGGAACCGGCGCCCGTGGGCTCCGGGCCGTGATGGAGCAGGTGATGCTGGACGTGATGTTCCAGATCCCGTCCCGGCGCGACGTGAAGGCGGTGCGGATCACGCCGCAAGCGGTGCGGGGCGAGGCCGAACCGGAGATCCTGTACCGGGAGGTGCGGCGGCGCGCGTAGCGTGACTCTGTGTGTGGGCTCTCGCTCCGGCGAAACGAAAGTGCTCCGCAAGGGGTGAAACAGTCTGAGGTAACAGAGAAATCTTCCGCGTCCGTTAGGTACCAGGGAGGTGGGAGATTTTTTCATTTGGGTTGTTCAGGAGGCGGTTGTCCCACTGTCGCGTTGAGCCTGTTTGCTTTGTGGGTACGCTCAGGGGCGCGGGCTCGAGGTAAGGCGAAATTCATTTCGCCTTGGGACGTTGTCCGAAAGGTTGAACAAGAAGTCGTCGCCGCGCTGCAGGTTTGGTAGTCCGATTTTTCGCCAGACGGTGCGATGTAATTGCCAGGAAGTTGTCAGGACAGATCAAACTTAGCGGAGGAACGCTACCGAAATTCTGACGTGGCAAGAGGGGCGGTTTCACCCACCCGAAGAATTTCCGGCTGGAGGCCGATAATCAGGCCGAAGGCCGTCGCTTTCGACGGAAGGGACGGGAAATCTTGATTGGACGGCATGGAAAAGGAAGATGTATTTGCGAGGTGAAGGTTAGCAGTGGCTGAGAAGCGGAAAACCATCGAAATCCCA
>JAADFT010000298.1 GCA_013152765.1 Calditrichota bacterium
GAATCCCGCTGCGAATTTGCCGAGGAGGTTGCCTGTCCGCCGCGCTGGAACCGTTTCGTGTTTTCTGCTGCGGCTGTGGAGCTTCGTGCTGTCTGCCGCTGGAGGCGTGTAGCCCGGCCTCTCTTCGGTCTTCCGTCGGCTCGTCCCGACGGTGCGACGGGACTCTTGCGTTTTTCGACAGCACAGAGCCGGAGCGGCGCGCCCCCGCTGTTTGCCTGTCTACGGGTCAAGCGAGCGGAAGACTCGACGCATCGCCTCGAGCTTGTCGGGCGACGTTTCGCGCAGCGTAAAAATGATCACACCGCTGCTCCCTTTCGCCTTGAGCGCCGTTTCCAGGGTCCTGGCGAATTCCTCCGCGCTCATTTTCTCGGGTTTGTCCAGACTCTGTACGATCGGCCAGACCGGCTTCCCGGAAGTCTCGTGGACCCAGGTGGTCACCCTGGCGATCCAGTCGACCGGCTGACCACACATCCCGTGGTAAACCATCGGTGAGAACACATCCACGAATTCGCCGAGCCGTTTGGGGTCTTGACCGACCGTCTTCAGCAGCGCGCCGCCAAAGTCGTCGGCTGTCCAGGGAACCTCGAAAAGGCCCAGCGTGACTGGTCGGCCGGCTTCGTCGCAGATGGCTCTCGCCCGAGCTACGACATCAGCGATGACTTCGCACCGAAAGCGCGTCCACTCCGGTTCGTGCTTGGTCAGAATCCAGTTGGCGATTTCCGGCACAGACGTCAGGCTCTCCGGGATCGCAACGCCGGTCTTCTCTTCAAACTGCTTCAGCGTCACAGGGTCGAAACTGGTCTTGGGCAGAATCGGGTCGGGACGTTCCCACTTGGCCGGCCAGCGGATGAAGTCCAGCCACACACCGTCCACGCGGGTGCTCTTCAGCAGCTCGCGCAGAGCGTTGAGACGGTCTTCCTGCACTTCGGAAATGGTCGGCGTAACGCCAGCGTACCACTCGATCTTCTCCAGGGGCAAGCCGTCAGCTTTGATGGGACGGCTCTGCGGGTACTTTTCCCAGAGCTTTTCGCCGACGAAAAATCCGATTTCGGCGTAGACCTTGATGCCGCGGGCGTGAAGGGCCTCGACGAGCGCGCTGTCTCTGTAGCCCCCGAAGACAGCGTTCACACCCCAGTCGACGAGCTTTTGCGCGATTTGATCACCTGTGAGCCCCTGGAACAGAGGCAGAGAAGGGTCGAATCCGTACAGTGCTTTCACCGCGTGGTTCTCCTGAGGTTTACTGCACCCAAGTGTCAACACCGCAGCTACCGAAAGAGCGAAGCCCGCTCTCAGCAAGATGTAACGACCGGGCATTTCAACCACCTCCTGGGGTCCGTTGCAGGTGCTTTTCCAGTTCAACCGACTGCCGACGGTTCGGCAGCACCGGCGGAATTCCTGTGACCTTTTCCGAACGTGCCGGTACCTGCCAGACGTCCGGTTTCTTCTCGCGCCCCGAGGCGTCTTGCCCCGCTGTACCCGGGGAGAGAATCAAGAAACCAACTCAGTAGCTGGACGCAGTGTCTGTCGCTGCTGTCGAGGGTGTTTGCTTTGCCTTTTTCTTGCGCAACTGCAGCGACACGGCTTTGGAACGCGGGCTGACGTTCCCGGTGTCGTCCAGCCCCTCGTTCCAGCTTCGCACTGCTTCCACCGAAAAATACGCAACAGAGTCCCCAGGTGCGGGGTGGAAAACGCACTGGTTCGCAGTGGCACAGGCCACAAGCGACCCGGCGCTGTCGGGGCTGGCGCTCTGGTAAACGCGGTAGTAGTGGACTCCTGGCTGAGCGTTCCAGCGCATGAGGACGGTGTTGCTGTCCTTGAGCGAGGCGGAAAGGCCTGTGGGACGCTCCGGAGGTGCCACACTGAGCCGCGAAACCAGGATGGCCGAACGCGCATCCGGTGCGCCGAAATCAGCAGCGGCGTGGTCTGCGTAGTAGAACACAAGCAGCTCGTCCCCGGGCAGCTCCACCAGACTGGTGTAGGCGCGGTCGACGAGACCGGTGTAGAGCACCACCTCGTGTTCCCACGTACGACCCAGGTCGAAACTGAAAGCGAGGCTGACGCCGTCTGGCGAAAAGTCCCGGTAGCCGACGACGAGAGTGCCGCGTTCAGTCCGCAACACGTCGGGTGCCTGGCCCTGAATGTTGGTGAAATGCGGGGGGCTCCAGGTCTGGCCGTCGTCGGTCGACCGTGAGATGGCGAGCCAGTGATTGGCGCCAGCGGTGCGCGTGACGCACAGGATTTCCTGATTTGGCAGAACGACCAGCGCGGGTTCGTTGTAGCTGACCTGCCCGGTGGAATCGTGAGCGATCACGGCCCACTTGTCCCAGCTCAGGCCGAAGTTGTCGGAAAGCAGCACGAGTGCTGAGCGGACGCTGTCGCCCTCGGGTTCGCCGTAGACGGGAAGAATGAGGCGGCCCGTAGGCAGGGGGAGTACGTTGTCCGAACAGGCCAGCCATTTGTAGCCGGGGATTTCGACCTTTTTCGGGGTCGACCACGTGTTGCCGCCATCGATGGATCGGCTGAGGTGGACGCCCACGATGCGGACCCTGCGGCCGGACGTGTCGTACTCCGAGGCGAAGAAATTGATCAGCAGGGCGCCGTTACCGAACTCCACGATGGAAGGGTCTCGATCGTCGAAGGGCGTGTCGATCACCGTTTTGGGCTGCGTCCAGGTGACCCCGCCGTCTTTGCTCCGCGTGAGCATGATGCGTCCGTGTGTGCCCGCGTGACTGGGCGCCTCGCGGAACACGACCAGAATTTCGCCGTCCCGGGTTCGCACAGCACCGGGGAACGCTGCGTGTTCCTTGCTGGCGTAGACAAGACTCGTCTTGGGTTTCGCCCACTGCGGTTTCTCGAGCTTTTCGCAGGAAGAGAAGACCAGCGTTAGGCCGAGCAGAGACACAAAGGGGGACCAGCGTTTCGGGCGAACCATGTGGTGCCTCCCAGGTTGGATCCGGTTCCTTCTGCGACCGCGCTTTTCAGTCTCTGCCGCCCCCTGGATGGGGTAAACGGTTTTGACTTGCCTGGCAGTCGCTTTTGAAACAAACTCGTGCGAGTTCTCGGTGAGAGTGGCGTTTCCTCACTCCGTCTGCTGTTGCCGATTCTGGCCGGCACGACTTTGCGGTGAGAGCTTCCTTCGTTCGACGCCGCGCGGTTCAGCGGCGGTTTCCGGGCACGTAGCCCAAAATGGTGGTCAGATGTTTTCGTGCAAGCTTGCCGTAAGGCCCCTGAGGATCGAGCTGAACAGTTCTCCGGAACCAGCGGACGGCTTCTCCCGGCATGCCAGCGTTGTTGTACGCCACGCCCAGGAAGTAGTGAATCTCTGGCACGTCGCTGCGCTTGTTCAGAGCCTTGCGAAGGGTCTCGATCGCTTTTTGCCACTGGCCTTTTTTGGTGTAGGCTGCACCCAGGTTGTAGAGCAGCCGCCAGTTGTCCGGATCTTCCTGCAGCGCCTGCCGCAGGTAAAAGATGGCCGAGTCGGGGAGGCCCTTGTCCAGATACGCTGCACCCAAATTGGCGAGGGCCGGAACGTTCTGCGGATCGACTTTCAGCGCTTTTCGCGAGACCTCGATCACCTTGTCCGGCGCCTGGTAAGCCCCAAGAACGGACGCAAGCTGGTTGTAACCGTCCACCCAGTCAGGGCGAATTCGGGTCGCGTTGGTCAGGGCCAGAATGGCTGCGCGGAAATCGCCCCGCTGCAGGTCCAGTTCTGCCAGCCTTTGCGCCGCGTCGAAGAAATCCATGTCGAGCTCAGCGGCGCGTTCGATCCACTGGCGGTACTTGTCCGCTTCAAAAGCGTTTCCCCCGCGCAGGCGCATCATTTCGGCGCGGGCGAAAAAGGCGAACGCGCGCGGATTTTTGCACGGTGGGCGGGTCAGCGCCGCTCGCAGTTCTGGAGTGAGCCGAACGCCAGCCGCCTTTGCCAGTGCCACCGCCAACTTTGCAGAGGTCGAGATGAGCGAGTCTCTCGGTGTTTGCACCTGCATGTCCAGGTTCTGACGGCGTTTCGCCACGTTCACACCTCGGAAAGCAAGGAGCACGGAATCGCCGCCGGCTGACTGCAGCCCCCCGTGCGCCACGTAGCTGACCCCGGCGCGGAGACCAATCCGGAGCAGTGTTGTGTCGCTGGCAAGGCGGAAC
>JAADFT010000299.1 GCA_013152765.1 Calditrichota bacterium
GCTGCGGCATCTGTGAGAACAAGTGTCCTGTGGAGGGGATCCCGGGGATTTTCGTGACGCGGGCCGGGGAAGAACGTTTCCTGGCCGATGGCACCAAGGTGAGTTCGGAGGGGACGGACCAGACCTACGGGGGCTGAAAAATCCCTGAATTCTCGACAGAGGGTTGGTTTGTTAAGCAAGAGCTCTTGTGTTTTTTTTCTACCGGTTGACCGCACATTTCAGCGGGTGTCCCTTTCGGGGATGGCTCTGCAAGCGCAGGGCCACGTTGCGTTCTCTGTTTCGCTCAGGCAGGGCCAACGTAGCAGGGCTGGAGCGGGAAACGTCTGATTTTGTCGAGGGCAACTCGTCCGTTCCAGGCCCCATTCGCTCGGGGTTCAGGTCCAGGTCCGGACCTTTTGCCAAAACAGGTGAAGGGGGTAAGACCGACCTGAGGTCGCCACCACGACCCGCTTCTGAATCGACTCCGAGTTGCGTTTGGAGACGGCGTAGGGCAAGTCCGCCTGCGACCTGACCTGAGCGGCACCCGGCGACGGACGTTGACGGGCGCGTCCGCCGTTGGGGCAAGGGAAGTGGCCTGAGCAAAGGAGGGAGGAGTGCAAGCTGCGGCCGGACGAGCGTGTGGCATGCCTCTTGCGCTGCACAGGCTGTCGGAAATCGTACACAAGCCTGACCGCGGGTGTGCTGTGTCTCTTGTTGGGACAGGCGTCCTTGGTTGGGCCGCACGGGAACTGGGCACCGTGAAGCAAGCTTTCTGGAGGGTCTCGGATTGGCATCGGCGAGCGAAGCATCCTCGAAAACGACGTCGGGTTGGGACGAACTGCAACAGTGGGTTCAGATCGAACCGATTCCGGCTGCCGTCAAATCGGCAAAGCTGCGGATCGTTGAGCTGCAGGACCAGGCCAAGGCTGGGCGCGCGCTTTTGAAAGCCACGGACGCCTGTCTGCGAATTGGCTGCCAGGAAATCCTGGTCGACATGGAGAGGGTGCATTTCCCGTCGGCGAGCTTCATCGTGGCCCTGTTCGAAGCCACAGCGCACGCGCGACGCAAAAAAGCGGAGGTGCGGCTGATCAACCTGCACAGCACGGCTCTGAACAACCTGGTCACTTTCAGCCCGTTGACTTACCTGCGGGTGGAAAACGACGAGGCGCGCGTGCTTGAAGAACTGGGGGCGCGGCTTTCCAAATCGGCGCATGAGCAAGCGGCTGGGGCAACCGTGGAGAATGCTGAGCCGCGAAGAAACAGAACGTCGCCGTGGGACTCACCTGGGCAACGGACTGCGACACAGCAACCTCGGGTCGAACAGCAGCGTCCACGTCCGAACTCTGGCAACGGCGAGCTTACCCGGATCACGCCGGACATGCACCACCGGGTGATTCAGGTGGAGAGCACCGTGGACGAGATTTACGACGTGTGCGATTTCGTGACCGGAATGGCCGAGGAAGCCGGCTTCGACGACCGCGAGGTGGGCAAAATCAAGATCGCCGTGTACGAGGCGTGCCTGAACATTGTGGAACACGCCTACCACTCGCGTCCGTCCGGGTGGATTCGCGCCAAGTGCGGCTACAACTCGCAGGTGTTCGTCATTGAGCTGGAAGACGGCGGGGAACCTTTCGAACAGTGGGAAATCAAGCCCTACGACGTGGAAAAGGCGGTTGAAGACCGTCGCACGGGCGGCTTCGGTCTGCACATCATCCACCGGTCGATGGACGAGGTGCGTTACTTCGCCGGTGGCCCTCACGGTAACCTGCTCCAGATGGTCAAATATCTGGAACCTCTGGTCATCTGAAGGCGATTACAAAGCAAGACAAGCGATTTCCGGTGCTCGGCGCAGACGTGCAAAGGCCCAACTGTGCCAAGCACAAGATGGTGCGCCGACTGTGTGACTCTGGACTCGCAGCTTTTTGACGAGACAACCCGGGTAGAAACCGAGGAGGGAGCACGGCGATGTTCTTTTTCTCGACAACAGATCTGATTCTTCTGTTGCCGGCGATTTTGTTCACGCTTTACGCGCAGGCCAAGGTCAAGTCCACGTTCGCAAAGTGGCAGCGGGTGCGCAACGCCCGAGGTTTGACCGCTGCTCAGGTTGCGCAAATGCTGCTGCGCGACAACGGCATCCTGGATGTCGACGTGGAGCTTGTGCCGGGAGAACTCACCGACCACTACGATCCCCGTACGCGAACCCTGCGGCTGTCCGAGAGCACCTACCACTCCGACTCTGTGGCGGCGGTCGGGGTGGCTGCCCACGAATGCGGGCACGCGATCCAGCACCACGTTGGCTACGTGCCGCTCGCGATTCGGAACGCCATTGTCCCCGTTGCAACCCTCGGTTCCCAACTCGCGTGGCCGTTGATTTTCATCGGGCTGATCTTTTCGTCGCTGCGCCTCTTCGACCTGGGCATCATTTTCTTCGCGGGCGCGGTACTCTTTCACCTGGTCACGCTGCCGGTGGAGTTCAACGCCAGCAGTCGCGCCCTGGCGCAACTCCGGAAGGGTGGCTACCTGGCGCCTCAGGAGTTAGCTGCGGCACGGGAAGTGTTGCAGGCAGCGGCGTTGACGTACCTGGCGGCAGCGGCGGTGGCTGTGCTGCAACTTGTGCGACTCCTGTTGCTGCGCGAGTCGCGCGACTGAGCTCGCAAGCTTGAAAGGGCGCAGGGAAGAGTGGCAGAGTGCCAACTGCCTCCTCCCTGCGCTCTTTGGACTTAGCAGTGTAACGCCTACAGGCGGCCGGGTTGCTGGGGTGTCTGCTGGCTTCTGAAATCTGACCGACTCCTCAAGGCGGTTTGTCCCGTGTCTTCTGATGCTCAGCACCTGAGAAAGCTCGAAGAGTTCGAACAGGGACCGTACACGCTCGTCGTTGAACGGGGGAAGGAAGTTCTGTTCACCTCCACCGAGGAGAGGCTGGCGCCACTTCTTGAAGCGCTGGAAGTGCTCGGGCCAGAGCTGCGGGGGACGCTGGTGCTGGACCGGGTGATCGGGCGCGCTGCGGCCTGGCTGTGCGCGGCTGGTGGTGTTGCCGAGCTGTTGACGCCGCTGGTCAGCGAGGCAGCGGTCGAGGTGCTGGACCGCTACGGAATTCGCTGGTTCGCGCGCAAACGGGTGCCGCGCATTCTGAACCAGAGCGGCGACGGTTTGTGCCCGATGGAAAGCCTTGCCCTTGAGTGCCAGTCCCCGGAGGAGTTCCTGCAGAAATTGCGCGCCCGGCAGACAGGCAAGAACGGCGTCTGAGTTCCAAGGTGCCCTGACCGGTCGCTCAGTTCGGGGCGCTTTTTTCGGCGAGCGCTCCCCGCAGCTGTGTGTCTCCGTCGCAACCTCAATCCGGCCCGGCTCAGGTGGCCACGACTACCTGAGCGACGACTCCCGCATCCGGACTACCACGCCACCTTCGTTTCCTGCCCCGGATCCCGTACGAACCTGTCAAATTTTCCAGCGAAGCAACCATTTTGTCAGAACTAAGTTATTTTGGCGCAATCAGTGCAAAAATGACAGAAGTTAGATTGATGCCGCGGAAGTGGTGTAAGTGATTTGTGAACAGTGTGTTACGCGCTGCATTTGGATCTGGCACGCCGCTTGCTAAGCATCTGGGTGGAAAGGGTTGAAGCAGGGGACTCAAAAACCAAACGGAGGTGATCTAAATGGCAATCGTCAGATGGAGACCGGTGAGAGACATCGCGGGATTTCAGGAAGAGGTGAATCGGCTGTTTGATGAGTTCTTCGGTCGTGTGCCAGCGGAAGGTCGTGCTACTCCGACGGTGTGGGCGCCGCCAATGGACATCATCGAAAAGGAAGACGCCCTGGTTGTCAAGGTCGAGCTGCCCGGGATGAAGAAAGAGGACCTCAAGATCAACATCGAGGACAACGTACTCACGATCCGCGGCGAGAAGAAGCAGGAGAAGGAAGAGGAAGGTGCTCAGTACCTCCTCGCCGAGCGCATTTACGGAGTTTTCCAGCGTAGCTTTACGCTGCCGGCCAGCATTGACCCGACCAAGGTGAAGGCTTCGTACAAGGACGGCGTGCTCGTGATCGAGATCCCGAAGAAAGAAGAAGCCAAGCCGAAGGAAATCCCGATCGAGGTCAAGTAATCGGAGGGCCTGGGAGTTGTGAAGGGCCAGGGCGGATGTCCTGGCCCTTCATTTAGCTAGCGCGGTCAACAAAAGTTTTGTGGAGCTGAACACAGTGTTTTGCCTGGCTCGACGCGAATTACCGCTCGACGGGCAAACGCAGCTGGGCGCAAAGGGGAGCGTAGAAAACGTCTTCCCGAAGCCTTTTGCGAGTGTGCTCTTCGATTCTGAACGTGAAGTTGCAACCCTCGTTAACCCCTGGAAAAAGTAGCGAGTTGTTCCCGAGAAAGCAGGTTGACGCCCATTTTCCTGTTGCAAGTCAGCAAGCGCGCCTCTAAATTGATCTAAATTGAAATGCGGGCGCGTTTGGAGCGCGCCGTGGAACCAAGTCCACGCCTGAGACGTCCGATCTTCCTGGATCAATCTGGATTTGTGGTGGGGTGCAGTGACGCGTGAGGTGTGTTCCCGGCGATGAGACGGCAGGATTACTACAAGGTTCTGGGCGTCAGTCGCGACGCGGACACCGAAGAAATCAAGCGAGCCTACCGCAAGGTGGCCAAGGAGTGCCACCCGGATGTGAGCCAGGGCGACGAGGCTTCTACGGAGCGCTTCCGCCAGGCGACGGAGGCGTACGAGGTCTTGTCCGACGCCAGGAAACGTGCCGACTACGACCGCAAGCTGCGCGAGCAGGACTTCGCACGCACCCGTCCGCGCCGACACAGCCGGACGCTGGACTTTTTCGAACTCGCGGAGCAGATGATGCTGAACCTGTTCCGCGAGATGCACGGCTACCCGGCGTGGGAGAGTTTCGGGGGAACCCTCGAGGTCTGGCTCACGGAAGAGGAAGCGGAGAACGGCACGCGAGTGTCGTTTGACGTGCCGATTGAGCGCGAATGCGGCATTTGCGAAGGGCGTGGTTACCTGCTGTTCAGCTACTGTCCCCGTTGTGGCGGAAAGGGTACCGTGGAAGGCAGCCGTCGCGTGACGATTGAGATTCCGCCCGGTGTCCGCGAGGGTGATCGGCTCGAGATTCCGGTGCCGACTGGCAACCGGATCACGGTGTTGCCAGCGGTTGTGCGCATTTCCCGCTGAAACGGGGAGTCGGGACGCAGGGTAGAACGCAGAGCTGCGCCGGGCAGTTTTCACGGTGCCCGGGAGCGGCGCAGGGCGTTTGAAAGGCATTCTTCGGGAAGTCCCGGGTTCTTGCCGCAAAAAAGATGTCGGATCCGTTTTGCCGGTCGCTTACGGCGGAGCCAAGCGAAAAACACGGAGGCGTGAACGGACATGCCCCAGATGAAAGACTACTACAAGATCCTCGGGGTGAGCGAAAGCGCCAGCGCAGATGAAATCAAACGCGCTTACCGGGAACTGGCCAAGAAGTACCACCCCGACCGGAATCCTGGGGACAAGAACGCCGAAGAGCGCTTCAAGGAGATTTCTGAGGCTTACGGCGTGCTGAGCGATCCCCAGAAACGGGCGCAGTACGACCAGATGCGCCGGCTTGGGGCATTCGAGTACGGTAACTTCCGTGGCTACAGGGGGTTCGACGGCCGTGATTTCAGCGATGTCTTTCGCAACTTCGGACAGGGTGGCAGGCAGTACACCGGGTCGTTCCAGAATTTCCCCGGGTTCGGCGACCTCGGCGAGCTGCTGCGTCAGTTCTTCGATTTCGGGGATCTTTTCGGAGGAGGGCAGACCTCCACTCGGCGGCCCGGTACGGAGCGCAAGCAGCAACTCGAGGTGGAGGTTGAGCTTCCGTTCCTGACCGCTGCTCGGGGCGGCGAGGTGACGATCACGGCCAATGTTCCGGAGCGGTGTGACGCTTGCGGCGGCAGCGGTGCGCGCAGCCCCGCCGGGGTTCAGCGCTGCCAGGTGTGCGGCGGCACGGGCAAAGTGGTGCAGAACCAGGGGGTATTCGCCATTTCGCAGCCGTGCGTGGCCTGCGGCGGAACCGGCAAGATCGTGACGGATCCCTGCCCCAAGTGCCACGGTCGCGGCGAGGTGACGGTGACCAAGAAATTCGCGGTGGAGATTCCGCCCGGCACCGACACCGGTAGCCGCCTGCGACTGCGCAAGGCCGTCCGGCGCAAAGACGGGAGCCGCCAGGACCTGATTCTCCGTTTCCGGGTGAAACCACACCCGTTTTTCCAGCGCCGCGGGAAGGACATCACCTGCGAGGTTCCCCTCACGGCCGAACAGCTCGAGAAGGGCACCAGGGTGCGTGTGAACACGGTCCGGGGCAAGAAGGTCGAGATCCGGATTCCGCCGGGCACAAAAGACGGTGCTGTGTTCCGCCTGCCCGGGATGGGGGTTCGAACCAAGAAGGGGACCGGCGATCAGTACGTGAAGGTTCGCCTCCGCGGGTAGCCTGCACGGGAACGATCGTTCCGGAACCTTCTGAATGCTGTGTCGTGAAAGCTGCAGCGGCTTTTTACGACAACGTCAAATGCAAGGAGGTTAGCGATGAAACGCTCGCAGTTGTTGGTGGGGTTCTTGACGCTGTTCGTCGGCGTGGTGATCGGACTGGTTGTGGCGTCCAATCTGGATTGGACCGCCAAGAGCGTTGCTTCATCTTCTGAGGTGGCGGCGGAGAAACCCGAACTGGGCGACCAGGCGCCGGTTTCGAAGGCGATCCTGAACGCGCAGGCCACGAGTCAGGCATTTGTCGAGGTGGTGAAGAAGGTCAGCCCAGCGGTAGTCATGATCACCTCGGAAAAGGTGGTGCGTTTTCGTCACCCGATGTCTGACTTCTTCGGAGACGAGTTTTTCCGTCGCTTCTTCGATGTGCCCGAGCGGGAATTCCTGCAGCGAGGCCTGGGCTCGGGCGTGATCGTGAGCAAAGATGGCTACATCCTCACGAACCACCACGTCGTGAAGGATGCGGACAAAATCAACGTCGTGTACAACAAGGTCGAGTACCCGGCGAAAGTCGTGGGTAGCGACCCGGCCACCGACGTTGCCGTGGTGAAGATCGACGTGGACGAGGATTTGCCGACCATCCGGTTCGGGAATTCCGACAAAGTCCAGGTGGGCGAGTGGGTGCTGGCCATCGGCAACCCGTTTGCGGAGATGCTTGAGCACACGGTCACACACGGAATTGTGAGCGCCAAGGGACGCCGCGGGCTCCGCATCGGCGGCAGTCAGATGCGCTACCAGGATTTCATCCAGACCGACGCTGCCATCAATCCGGGCAACAGCGGTGGCGCTCTGGTGAACCTGAGGGGCGAGCTGATCGGCATCAACACGGCGATCGTCGGTCAGGCCAACGTGGGCATCGGTTTCGCGATCCCGATCAACATGGCCAAGTGGGTCATGGAGCAGTTGATCGAGAAGGGCAAGGTCGTGCGCGGTTGGCTGGGCGTGTGGATCCAGTCCGTGGACGACAAGCTGGCTAAAGCCTACGGGCTGGACGAGCCAATGGGCGCGCTGGTGACGCAGGTTCAGGACGGCAGTCCGGCCGACAAAGCCGGTATCAAAGACGGCGACTTGATCATCAAATTCAACGGGGAGAAGATCGAGGACAGCCAGCAGTTGACGAACCTCGTGGCCAGCTACCCGCCCGGCACGGAGGTCGAGGTCGAGGTCATTCGCGAGGATGGCAAGCACAAGACCTTCAAGGTGAAGCTCGGCGAGCGTCCGGATGAAGAGCAGATCTCGCAGGGCGGTGCAGCCACGGGCGCGGCAAAGCTGGGCCTGCGGGTGCAGAACCTGACGCCGCAGCTCGCAAAGCAACTTGGCTACGAAGGCGAAGAAGGCGTGGTGATCTCCGACGTGAAGCCGGGTAGTCCGGCGGACCGCGAGGGATTGCAGCCTGGTGATCTCATCAAGGAAGTGAACCGCAAGCCTGTGAAAAATGTGCGGGATTACCGGAAGGCGATTTCGCAGGCGAAGCCTGGCGACATCGTTCTGTTCCGGGTTCGCAGGGGCGAGCGGAACTTCTTCGTGGCGCTTCAGGTACCCAAAGAGGAAGAGAAGAAGTAACGCAAATGACTGGCGGGTGTGGGCGAGCAGCCTCGCCCACACCTCCGCCTGGGGGAGTGGCCACTGGGGGAAGGACGGCTGCAGATCCGTTGGCCTCTTGCATCATCCATCGGACCGCGACGACACCAGACAGCGCGGAACATCTTTGACCTGACAAAATCTTGGCTTTTTTGCGACAGGACGGGCTTCGCTGGGCGGGTTCTTTGACAATCTGGCCACCAGCGCAGAAGAGCCGAACGTGTGCATTGTCGTGTGTCGACTGACCAAGTAGTTGGCAGGACAGTGGTGGAGTGGTTCATCCGAGAACTCCAACGAGTGTAGTGCGGTGCCAGGACGTGCGGAAGTGAGACCCGGGGGAAGGAAGCGGAGAGAG
>JAADFT010000300.1 GCA_013152765.1 Calditrichota bacterium
GTGATCAGTTGGGGATTCGGGTAGCTGCCCAGCAGCTCTTTCTGGACAGCCATCCAGATCCCCAGCACCACGCCCACAACCAGAAAGACGACGCTCGTTCGGATGTACCAGCGAACGATCGAGTGCATGTTAGCCGCCTCCCTCCTGTAGTTTCTGGTTCAACGTGTCGGCGTGGATGTGCCCGGAGACCTGAACTACCGCTTTTTCGATTCCCGGCACCTCCAGCGCCTTTTTGCGAATTTCCCCGCCAATGTACAAAGCGAAAACGTCAGGACAAAATGGTACGGTCAGGTGGTAGGTGATGTAAGCTGTGTCGCCTTCCACCCGAACCTCGTCGATCAGACCGCGCGAACCGATCGTTTGTCCAAATTCGGGGTCCCGGACGGTGACAACGCGGTCGAAAACCTGTTTTTCCACGTCGCTGAGTTTTTCCCGGTCAACCATGGCAGCCCTCCAGAGCCTTGTTCAGATTCCGCTCGAACATGCTGAGCACGTTGCTGATCTGGACGCCGATGAGCGCGTTGTGTGGCACAGCCAGCGGTCCGGTGTCTTCGATCTTGAGCTGTACCTCCACGTCGGTGGCGTCGTCGTCTCTCGGAACCAGGTGAAAGCGTCCCTGCCACTCGAGGTACTGGGCGCGGGCGCGCCACTCAGCCCGGTTGCCAGCCCTGGTTTCGAACGAGCACTTCAGAGAGGGCGTGCCCAGGGTGACCCTGAAGGCCGTTTTCAGGTACCAGTCGGCCTGTTCCCGAGTGCCTTCCGTCCGTTCTACCGTGTGAAATAGCAGGCCCAAACGCTCGGCGGAGAAGAGAATTTCCTTCACCCGCTCCATCGGGCACGGGACCCGCAAAGTACGCGTGATTTGCGGCATGACTCACACCTCGATTAGTCCGCTCTCGAATCCTGTCAGTTTCTCTACCCCGTGGTCGGTCAGGAGAACGGTGTCCTCCTGCTTGAATCCAGCCAGTCCGGGCACAGAAAGGACCGGGTGCCCCACGGCGAGGGTCATTTGTGCCTCGACCGGCTGCATGATGTCCTCGGGGAAGATGGTTGGAAACGGGAACTCTTCGAAGGCGAGTCCAATGCCGTGGATGAACCCGCGGATGGCGTGTTCACCAAACGGAAGGCTACCGGCTAAATCTTCGATTTCCTGTTCAATCTGAAACAGCAGCTTGCCTGGCTGCAGGGCCTCGAAAGCTTTCTCCTGCATTTTCAGGTAGGTCTGCATGGCCTGCTTCTGTTCCGGTGTGGCTTTGCCCACGACAAACGTTCGCGACAAATTGGCGTGGTAGCCGTCCACTACCGGCGAGAAATCCACGACCACCACGTCGCCGGCCTCGATCTTCCGCGACGTGGCCATGCCATGCAGCCAGAGACTCCTTGGCCCCGAATTGACAAATGGAGCAAATGCCAGGCCACTGCTACCGCGTTTCTTGAGCTGATAGTCCAATTCGATCGCAATGTCGACCTCGCGGACACCAGGGGCGAGCATTTCCCGAACAAGTCCCATTCCCCAATCGGCCAGTTCACAAGCGCGACGGATGGCTGCGATTTCGTCGGCGTCCTTGCACTTGCGAACAGATTCGATCATGCTGCGTTCCTGAACGATCTGAGCCGTGGGGTTTGACATTCTGAAGCGGTCGACGAGAAACGCAGGTACGTGAAAACCGACCTCGATCCCGATTCGTGGTTGCTCCTTGCCGAGCGAATTCACGAAGGAAATGATGGCCAGCATCATTTCGTGAAGCGCGTGGTACGTAATGACGTTGGGAACCCAGCTGCGCTCGCGAACTTCGGCCTCTTCGTTGGCAAAAACAACCAACGAGGGATCGCCTTCCGACGGAATCAGCATCCGTGGTTGCCTGCGGACGTCGCCGCTGAAGTAACGGTAGTTCTCGCCCGTCACGATCACGAAAAGATCGACGTCGTTCTCGCGCATTTTCTCCTGCAACGCAGCCACACGTTGCCGGTAACGATTTTCCATTTGATCCCTACCTCCTTTGCAAGAACGCTACATCCCTTCTGCGACTCCTCGGGCTTTCTCCAACCTGCCAGTTGAGCCCGGGGACGTCGTGTCAGCGTAACAAGAGGCGCAAGCCAAAATTCCCTGTTGTCAATTGCCGGACTTCCCGGTGCCTCTCGCTTGGTGCCGGGCACCATCGAGACGCTCAGTCCCTTGCGCTCAGAGAACCGCCTTTTCGCGCCACGAGTACGAAGCTCCGGGACGACTTGCTGTCGAACGGAGTGAACGTGAGATCAGCGTAAACGGCCACGTGTCCGAAACCTGCCTTTTCAAGCCTCTCCCTCAGCTCATCGGGCCGCCAGGGGCGCAGGACCGTGTGAGAAAGGCGGTAGCGCGGTCTCTCGTCCGTCCAGTCGATTTGCAGGAGATTGAAGCGCACTCGGCGCCCCAGGTAGTCGTTGAAGCGGACGAATTCGTGCGCACCATGCCGGGTGATGGCCACAATTCGTTCACCCTTCGACTGCAGGAGCTCGTAGTTCAGACACTGGACGGCCAGAATTCCGTCCGGGACAAGCGTCCGGTAAGCGGCCCATGCGAATCGCTGCAGCTCGCTTACCCGCAGCAGATGTGGCAGCGTGTTCCCAAGGCAGAGCACAGCATCCCACCCGCTGCCTACCAGCCGGTCCAGCTCGGTGAGATTCCCAACGTGCCAGCTCACGTCAACACCAACTGTTTCAGCCAGCTCGCGAGCGCGGCTGATCATTTCGGCGGAAAGATCCACGCCGGCGACGCGCAGACCCAGCTGAGCCAGGGCAACGGCATGCCAGCCAGTGCCGCACCCCGCGTCCACCGCGGAACGGATTCCCGTCCTCGAAACGAATCCCTCGAGCGAGCGGCGAACGCGCTCGGCTCCGCCTTGCCGTCCGGTCATCAGGTCGTAGTCAGCGGCCAGACCGTCGTAGAAATTGACGGCAAGATCTGTGGCCTGTTCACGGTCGAACACGGTTGCCTCCAGTGGACCGATCCCGTCGCGGAACGGGACGTCCCTGCGTGTGCTGGTACAGCGGAGAGTTCATGTTCTTCACGTGCTGGCGGTACTCCTCTACTGAAATGCTGGTCTGCCAGTGTCCCGTCAGCTTTCCTGCCAGAATGAAGGCTGAGAAGACGCCGACTACCAGCGCAGCGAAAACGTACGGTGAAAGGCGCTTGCGCCTGCCGGGCAAGGCCACTTGCAGAGCCGATGGCACGGGACAGGCTGCGACGCACTCCAGGCAACCGTTGCATTCGTCCGAAGCAACGCGACTGGCGGTGTGGACGCGCAGGTTCATTGGGCAGGCCTGGGTGCACAGTTTGCAGTCGATGCAGGTCGCCGGGTCACGAGTGATCTTGGTTGGACTGAAGACGCTAAGCAGTCCGAGCAGCGCGCCGTACGGGCAGAGGTAGCGACACCAGAAATTCGGGATGACCACGGAAAGGACCAGCAGCGCCAGCAACGTCCAGGCCGTGGTCGACGACATTTCGGTGAAGAACTTGAGCATCTTGATGTCGGCCACCTTGTTGTACGGGCTGTTGATGAAGGCACGGAGCGCTGGCACATTCATCTGCACCAGGACTGCCCAGAGGAAGAACGCCATCAGCAGGTACTTGATGCTGCGCAACGGCAAATCCAGCCACTTGGGCGGGTTCAGCGGTTTTCGCCAGATTCGCACGCCGAGCTGTCTCAGGTTCTCGGAGAGAAAGCCGATTGGACAAACCCAGCCGCAGAAGCCCTTTTTGAGAAACAAGCCCGTGGCGAGGGCGCCAAGCAAGATAAACACGGCGGCCGGATGCACACTGTTGAGCTGACCGGTTAACAGCCAGTACTTCAAACCGATCAGCCCGCTGATGGGCAGGTAGCCTTCCACACCAGGCGGGCGTGCACTCAGGGATGTTGCCTGGCCAGTTTCCAGGGCGCGAACGAACAAGTAGAACTTGATGCCAATCCAGATGCTCAGCAGCGTGAAGAAAGCCTGCGAAGCAAGCCGGAGGTTGCGAAGGTGTGTCTGGCGCAGCTTGCGTTTCCGCGGCTTGTGAAACTCGCTGAGGGTTGTCCGGAAAGCGGCCAGGGAGAACCAGCTGTGATTGTTCGACGGGAGCGTCGCCTTGGTCGCCAGGTCTGAGCGAG
>JAADFT010000301.1 GCA_013152765.1 Calditrichota bacterium
TCAAGATCGGTGCGGATCAGGCGATCGGGCTGAGCTTCACCAGTCTCTCGATGGGCGACATGAAGGTGCGCACGGTTTTCTACCCGGAGGGGACGGGAGAACTGTTCACCGCGAGTTCGTTTGCTCTGGCGGCGAGCTACGGACGCAATTTGACGGATCGTTTCTCGATTGGTTTTACGGCGAAGTACGTACACGAGAGCGTCTGGCACATGCGGTCGAACGGGTTCGCAATCGATGTCGGCACGTTGTTCACCACGCAATTTCACGGGATGCGTCTGGGCATGAGCATTTCGAACTTTGGCACCAAAATGCGCCTCGAGGGCAAAGACACGCAGGTCACGCACGACATCGATCCCGTGAAGACGGGCAACAACGATCGGATCATCGCCTACCTTGGCACGGACCGCTGGCCCATGCCGTTGATTTTCCGCGTTGGTGTGGGCATGGATGTTTTGAAAGACGAGTGGAATCGCCTTTCTGTTGGGCTGGACGCGGTCCACCCGAATGACAACACGGAGTATTTGAACGTTGGCATGGAGTACGGTTTCCACGGGAATTTCTACGCGCGCTTGGGTTACAAAAATCTGTTCATGCGCGACTCCGAGGAGGGCGTCACAGCTGGGATTGGTCTTCGCTACCCGGTTACGGCTTTCCTCGTTGTCAAGGCGGACTACGCATACTACCAGTTCGGTGTGCTGGACTCGGTGCAAAAGGTAAGCTTGTCGCTGGAATTCTGACAGAATCGGCGCTCGTGCGACTGACAGATTTCGAGCGGGTTGCGGTCCCCCTGTGCGTTTCGGTGCAGGGGGATTTTGCTCATGACAGGTGACCCAGTCCTGAGTTCGAGGTCTCGAAAGATGAGACAGAGGAAGCTGTTTGTTCTTGTGGCCGCTTTGAGTGTGTGCCAGATCGGCGCGCTTGGCTCGGTTGCGCTTGCTCAAGATGTTCCTGAGAAGGGGAAACCACCAAAGGTGTTGCGCAAGCTCCTTGGACCAGAAGATCGCAAGAAAGGCATCCACGACGGTAACAAGATCCTCACGCTTTTTTACAACGACGGAGGCATCGGCGGCGGAGAGCTGGTTCGAATTGAGTCCGGAGTGTACCCGAAGGGTTCCGGGCACAGCTACATCTACGAGTTCACCCCCGTGGTCGGGTGCGAAATTCGGGATGCCAAACGGCACGTCCGTCACCTCTTCAGCGACGGGATGGTCAGCTCCCGTGGCGCCGACATCAACCCGCGCACGAATCTTCGGTGGGGCTTTTGGCCGCTGCCGGGCTACGCCAATCCGGACCAGGACTACGTGGCCATGAGCGACAAACCCGAGACCTGGCCCTTGCACTGGCCCGACCGCGATGCCTCGTGGGACGGTTTCTGGAACGGCCAGTACGGCAAGTACGCCCGGGCCGACCAGGAATCCTACTACCGCATGAACGACTACGAGAACGACGAATTCGAGTTCTACCCGGATCCGGACGACAGCACAAAGCGGGGTTTGGCCGTGGAAGTGGAAGTGCGGGGCTACCAGTGGGCGCACCCTGCCGCAGAAGACATTTTGATCTGGACGTACTGGATCACGAACACCGGTAAGACAAACTACGAGAAGATGGTGTTCGGGATGTACGGTGACGCTGACGTGGGTGACTCTGGCGACGCGAAGGACGACGATGCCTGGTTTGACGTGCAGAACGACATTGTGTACCAGTGGGACCACGACCACAAAGGCGCGTGGGGAGGGCCTCCCGCGTACTTCGGCTACAAGTTTCTCGAGTCGCCAGGCAACCCGTACGACGGCATTGACAATGACGGCGACGGGATGGTGGACGAGCGCCAGGACGACGGGATCGACAACGACGGGGACTGGAATGTGGAACTGGACGACGTGGGCTCGGATGGGCTTGGTCCCCAGCACCCGTTGTACCCGGGTCCAGACGCCGACGGTACCGAGGGCAACGGCCAGCCGGACCCCGGCGAGCCGAATTTCGAGTTCACGGACAACGACGAAGCGGATCAAATCGGTTTGACAAGCTTTGCCGCAGCGCCGTGGCCTACGATTTCCCCGCAGAATGACGAGGATCTCTGGGCCCGAACTGTCCCGGGCAACTTCGATGAAATCCAGCAGACCGTTGACCTGACGTTCCTGTACGGCTCGGGTTACTTCCCGCTGCCGCCGGGTGAGAAACGCAAGTTCGCGATTGCTCTGCTTTTCGGCGAGGACTACGACGACATCCTGCGAAACGCGGTCACGATGCAGCGGATCTACGACGCGGACTACTCTTTCGCGCAGCCTCCGCAGAAACCGCGCGTTTGGGCCGTGGCGGGCGATCACCGCGTAACCCTGTACTGGGACAAGACAGCAGAGGAAACGACCCGCGACCCGATCTACGGGTACGATTTCGAGGGGTACCGCATCTACCGGGCCACGGATCCCGCGTTCCTGGAGAGCTGGATCATCACGGACGCTTACGGCAACAAGACGTTCAACAAGCCGGTTGCGCAATTCGACAGGATCGATGGGCTGAAGGGTCCCCATCCGATCGCGTTCAACGGGATCCAGTACAACATGGGCACCGACAGCGGCCTGCGCTACACCTGGACGGACACTGCAGTTGAAAACGGGCAAACCTACTACTACGCTGTCGTTTCGTACGATCAGGGCTACGACTACGATTTCCCCGAGCGAGGGATCAATCCTCTGACCGGGCTCATGCCGATTGCCCCGGCCGAGTGCACCAAAAGGATCGTGACCGACGCGACGGGGCGGGTGCTGGAGACGGATGTCAACACGGTGGTTGTGACGCCGAACGCCCCTGCTGCCGGGTACGTACCGCCGCCCGAAAGGTCCACCGAAGACGAGTCGATCGAACACGTGAGTGGCACAGGGACAGGCGACATCCTGGTCGACGCGCTGGATCCCCTGCGTGTGGTGGACGGCGCCCGCTACCGGATCACATTTGATGACACGAGCGACTACGCGACGGAGCACGGCAAGACTTTCTCCGTCTTACGCCTGACCGAAAATCTTGACACCCTGTGGGTGGACACAACGTGGCAGCTTCTCGAAGTCAAACATCTGGACTCGGCGTCCGTGCAGCTTGTTGGTCTGAACGGTGTGCGTTACGAGGCTGAACGCGACTTCGCCGTCAACGCCGACAAAGGTTTGCTCAGAGCACTGCCTGAAGGGCGCCTGGCCGGTGGTGCACAGTGCGTGCTGTCTTACCGCTACTACCCGGTTTACCGGAGCGGTTACCTCCACGGAGAGGATTTCAACCCGTATTTCGACGGGTTGCGGATTCGGGTTTGGGATGATCCGTTGGCGCCGGACAGCGCGCTGAGCCGGTGGTACCGGGAGGAGGATTTGCGGGATGCGCTGGAGCGTTACGGGTTCATTGGCGCTGGGGATCCGCTTCCTGCGGAGCACAAGGAGGTGTGCAACTACCGTGGGGTGGTTCAGTTGTACCCGAATCAGGGTGTAGCGGTGCCGTACGATTACGAGATTGTGGTGTACGATCGGGTGATGTGGCGGAGTGTGAACGGGAAGAAGCCTGCGAAGTTTTTGGTGTTCAATGCGACGACGGGGGACACAGTAGATTTTGTGTTCATGGATGTGAATCGGGACAGTGCGTTAGGGGACCAAGATGTGGTGATTCCGGTGGTGAAGGTGCGGGGCCGCCCACGGGGCACGTGGCAGGTGAAGTTTTGGGCGCCGGAGGACAGTGTGGTTTACCGGGACAGTTTGGTGGTGAAGGAAGGTGGAGTGGTGGACACGTTGAAGGTTCCTGTGGACACGCTTCGGGTGGCGGTGGCGCCGAAGCCTGGGGATGTGTTCCGAATCGAGATCCGGAAGCCGTTTACGCAGGCAGACGTGTTCGAGATGGAAGCGGAAGGTCCACGGGTGGAGCTGCCGAGCGATCGTGCGAAGGTGGACAGCGCGCTTGCCCGGATTGCAGTGGTGCCGAATCCGTATGTGGTGACGGCGAGCTGGGAGCCTCAGCATTTTTACAAGTTTGGTCGTGGCCGTCGGAAGCTTGATTTCATTCATCTGCCGGCGAAGTGTGTGATCAAGATTTTCACGGTACGAGGATACCTTGTGGACGAGCTGGTACACGACTCGCCGATTG
>JAADFT010000302.1 GCA_013152765.1 Calditrichota bacterium
TCACACCGAGCTCGTCGAACAGAAAAACGTCCGCACCTGCCGTCCACTGGCGGAGCGCAGGTACCAGGTTGTCGAACACGGCAGGTTCGCAACCGTAGCGCATGAACCGCGGATGTTGTTGCCAGCGCTCGTGCGCAAACGGGTGCAAAACCCCGTCCGGCGTCCGCAGGGCAAAACCGGAAACTTTGCCGTCCACAACCAGCGCCCGGGACCGCAGCTCAACCACTTTCCCCTTCAGTCGAGAAACCACTGAGCTGAGGACCGTCGTCTTTCCCGAGCCTCGCGGGCCCGTCACCGCCACGTTCACCCCGACATCGCCTCAGAGAGTTTCCGCGTTCCGAAGCCTCTCCAGCTTTTGCAGCACGGTGGAACGCTCCCCAATCAACTGAGCAAACGAGAAGGAAAACCAGCCAGCAATTGCCCCGATCAACGCGTAGATGGCCACGGCAATTGAGACGGCAGCAAGTCCCCAGGCGGAGGGGAGCCCAAGCACACGCTCCAGCATGCCGAGAAACCAGGCGTAGATCTGCCCAAAGGGCCACCTCACGAACAGCCCCAGGTAAAAGAACGGATGCACAAGCGACCAGGCCAGCGTGAGAGCTCCACCCAGGGCGACGCGCTCTCTCCGCGGCGGACCTGTCCACAGGGCCAGATCAAAAAGCAGTGTTTCCACCATGATGCCGAGCACCACACCGATGGCTGCGCCGCCCATCAGCAGCAATTTCAGGAAAGAAGCCACGAGTCCCATGCCAATCGAGCTGCCAAAGCGAGGTACCGCCAGACGTCCCACAACGAGAAACGGCACGGCCAGGCAGGTCATGACAGCCCCGGTAAAGGGCACACCCAGTGCGTGCAGGGCTGTGCCAAAGGTCAGCTCCAGCGCTCCCCACAGGGTCGCCAGAATCGTGAGAACCGCAAGGTTCATGGTCCGCTCGCGCATCTGGGGTTTTCTCCTTTTCTACCTGTGCCCGGTCAGGATTCCGCGCTCCGACTCGGCTGCAAGAACGCGTTTGCTCGCGAAACTCTTTCCACAACCGCGGGTTTTCCTACAACAAGGCTCGTCCTGCCCGCGGGGGCTGGAAACGCGTGCTGGCTTAGTCTCGCGTTTGTCCGGCTTTTCAGATGAAATCCTCTCGTCGGATCACCGTGTCCTCGGGGATGTCCCTGGCCGCCTGGCGCCCCACGACGGTGTACAGCTCCGCCGGCGAGATTCCCGTACCGGGCCGCTTTGCGGTCAGCATTTCCTCCGTAATCACCTGTCCCTTCTTGATGTCCACCCTGGCGACCAAACTCCGACGCGCGTACTGACGCGCTGGCATCTCGCACTCCAGCAGCTTCCTGTCCTTCTGCCCCAGCGACTCCTGAATTAACCTGAGGTTCGCGGTGAGCCGCTTCAGGTCGTCGGGGTCCATGGCGTGGTAGTGGTCGTTGCCCGGCAGGGACTTGTCGAGTGTGTAGTGCTTCTCCAGAATGCTGGCGCCGAGGAGGTAAGCAGTCACCAGCAGAACCATGCTCGGATCGGGGACCGTGTGGTCGGAGTAGCCAATTACGGCCTGTGGGAACTGTTCTTTCAGCCCCTGAATCATCCGCAGGTTCGCCAGCTCGTGTGGCGTCGGGTAGCTAAGTACACAGTGGAGCAGTGCCACCTGGTCGTTTCCCTCGGATTCGATGGTCAGGAGAGCTCGTCGGATCTCCTCAATCGTGGCGGCTCCGGTGGAAATGAGCATCGGTTTCCCCTTGCGCGCTACGTAGCGCAGGAAAGGCAGGTTAGTCATGTCGGCAGAGGCAATCTTGAAGGCCGGCACAACCTCATCCAGAAAATCGACGGCCTCCTCGTCGAAGGGGGTCGACAGGAAAATGATCCCCCGCTTCTCGGCGTGCTCAGCCAGCTCGAGGTATTCGTCGCGCCAGAAGCGGTCGTACATTTTGAAGAAATCGCGTTGTGTCTTCTCTGTTTTCCAGTAGGCTGGCGACTCCTTTGCGGCGAGGCGTTCTGCTTTGTAGGTCTGAAATTTGATCGCCTGCGCCCCGTTCTCCGCGGCCAGGTCGATCATTCGCTTGGCCACGCTCATGTCGCCCTCGTGGTTCACCCCGGCTTCTGCGATGACAAACGGCGGGTGACCATCGCCCACTGTAATGCCGCCGATCTTAAGCTCAGCCATCACACCTCCGTTTTTCAGTCTCCCTTTGCTTCCTCCACTTCCCTCTCCTTCCGCGAATTTTCCGCCTGCCACTTTTCGAAGGTCTCGAAAATCACACGGAGAACATTTTCCACGCTGCTGCGCAGATCCACGGCAAGCATCCGCTCCCGCATTTCGCGCCGTACTTCGAAATCGTCGAGCAATTCTCGCAGCTTGGCGACCAGCTCGTCGTCGGACACCTGCGTCCCGAGGCCAAGGTTCGCCACACCGTGTTCAGCGTTGGCAAACAGGTGGCGCATTTCGCGTTCGTTCTGAGCCATGACCACCGTTGGGGTACCTAAAGCTGCCATTTCGTACACCGTGCGCCCCGCAGAAGTGATGGCCAGGTCAGCGCGGCGGATTTCTTCGCTCATCGAGCGAATGTTTCTGCGCACCGTGATTTTGCGTTTCAGCGCCGGAAGCAGCTTCTCCAGCTCCTGCGTGTGGCTGTAGCCCAATCCGAGCACGCAGGTAACGTCGAAGTCGCCCTCCACCCTGTCCAGAGCTCTGAGGGCCTTGGCGGTCAGGTTGGCCGGGTCAGTGCCTCCGAATGTAACGAGCACACGCGACACCTTGCGCCGCAAGCTGCGCGGTTGCGCCGAGTAGAATTCCTCGCGCAGGCACACGTACTCCGGCCCGTAGTAATGGTGCGGCTTGGGCAGCGGATCGGAGTAGAGGGCGTTGATCACGACGTCTGCTTCCAACGCCCCAGGGCCGAGGTCCTCGAAGTTCACAACGAAGAAACCACGCTCTTTGAGAGCGCGAATGTAGTCGGCGTCCGTGTCAAGGATGTCGTTGATGACCACGTCGGGCTTCAGCTCTTCTAAAGCCCGCACCGGGTCGCCGGAGAATTCCACGACGCGGTAATTTCTGTCGCGCACTAAGCGAATTCCAAGCGGGAAACGCTCATCCATTACAAAGAAAATCTCGTGGTCCAGAATTCGGTGCGCCAGCGTGAGCGCCCGGTAAACGTGTCCCAGACCGATTTCACGGTAGCCGTCGACTCGAAAAGCAATTCTGCGGCGCTGCAGGAGCTTTTCCACCACCCACCAGTCGAGGTCGGAATCGATGTCCACCGCTTCGTCACGCGACAGTTCGATGAGCGTCAGCTTCTCTCCGATTCGGCTCTTGGGCGTCACAACGCGCCGCACGCTGCCGATGATCCCGCCGGTCTCCTGGTACAACGGCGGCAGGTACTGGCGGTTCAACCTCTCTTTGTAAAGCGGCTTGTACCTTCCCTGCTCGTCCACGGTCCAGTACAGGTGAGTTCTGTCGATCACGGAAATCACCGTTTCCGCTTCGCCGCCCGCAAGAATTTCGACCGCCTTGTCGATGCTCTCAGGCTTCAGAAGCGGGGACGTGGGCTGGAGCGTCAGCACGATGTCCGGTTTGAACCCACTTGCCTCCACTTCCCGCACGGCATGATCCACAACGGGATCCAGGGGTACGGCGTCGCCCGCGAGCTCAGGTGGCCGCTGAACTACTTCGGCGCCAAAACGCCGTGCCACCAGCGCGATTTCCTCGTCCTCGGTGGTCACCACCACACGGTCGACGCTCTTTGCCTTCCTGGCCGCGTTGATGATGTACCAGATCAAAGGCTTGCCCGCCAGAATGCGCAGGTTCTTACGCGGAATCCCCTTTGACCCGCCTCGAGCGGGAATCACGGCCAGAACGTTCATTTGCTTTGCCTCATTTGTGCCTCAATCAGGTCTACCACGCGGGCAGAAGCCTGACCATCAACGCCGTCGAAGTGACTCTTGACGTAGTCCTCGGCGCGTGCCAGAAGTGCCTCCCTGAACGTCGGGTCCTCAAGCAATCTTGCCACTGTCCTGTGAAACTCGTCTGGAGTGTTCACCTCGATCGCCGCTCCCGCAGGTGCCAGGTCGAGCGGCGATGGAAGGCCGCCGATCGTCACCACTGGTTTGGAAAACAGCAG
>JAADFT010000303.1 GCA_013152765.1 Calditrichota bacterium
CCGGATGTGCGGGGAGATTCCGTGCCCTCGGGGTCTCCGTGGTTCGTCTTCGGATTCACCTCGAATGAATTCGAGGCTACATCAGATGAAAACCCCCTCAAGCGGGTTGCGCCTGGTCTGGACGAGTCGGTTTAGACCGACTTTCATCTGAGGCAGCCGGGGATTTCAATCCTCGGTGGCCGGAAGGCCGTGCGATTTAGCGAGGAACACCAGTTCTGCGCGGTCGACGTGCCTCTGCGTTCCCAGCGTCTCCGTGTGGATGGTTCCGCTTTTCCGCGGCCCCGGCTGTTCGAACGTAAGTCAGTGCGACAATCGACGAGAGTTTGAGACAGATTGGGAGGACAGGATGACGAGGTGGACTGTGAAAAACTCAGTGTTGGGGATCGCAAAGACGGCGGTCAGCGTTGCTCTTCTGTGTGGTGTGTTGGCTGCACCTCTTCGGGTGAGCGCCGGGAATGTTCCGTGGGGGCAGGCAGGCGTAGGCCTTGTGCTCGGTTTCCCGCAACACGAATTCAAGGAGAATGTGGACCGTGTGGGAGCCGGTCTCTCTTTGAAGCTGGAGGGTGGACCAGCCAGCGTGCCAGTGGCGTTCGGGCTGTCCGGCGGTTTCATGGTGTACGGTTCGGAAACCAGACGCGAGCCCTTCAGCACCACCATTCCAGACGTGACGGTTGAGGTGCAAACGACCAACAATCTCGCTTTCGGGCACTTCTACATCAAGACAGGGCCACGGCGCGGATTTTTCAGGCCGTACGTTGCGGGTCTGGTTGGGTTCCACTACCTGTTCACACAGACCAAGATTCAGGATGTGGACGAGCCTGACAAAGAGGTGGCCAGCTCCACCAATTTCTCAGACACCGCGTTCAGTTACGGTTTCGCTGCCGGAATGCAATTCAGGGTGCACGAAAGCGTGAAGAAGAACCCCGAAACCGGGAAGGAACAAAGGGTGCGCGTGTTTGTGGACGTGCAGGGCAAGTTTCTGCGCGGCGGCGAGGCAGAGTACCTGAAGGAGGGCTCGATCCGGCGTGAGAACGGCAAGGTGGCCTACGACGTCAGCCGCTCGGAGACGGATCTGTTCCTGCTCGAAATCGGTGTCACAGTCGGCTTCTGATCCCTTCGCTTGCGCAGAGCGTTTCTTTAGCGGGACGTCTGCGCGCGAAATGGCTTGGACGAATCTGGCGGGTTAGTCGGGAAAGACGCGGAATCGAGAGCCGTGTACGTTACGGGGACTGAACCCGGTGCCGTACGCGCGAAGAATCCGGAGGTGCGGGTAAACTAATGGCTGCAACGGAAAACGGAGCCGCTGTCGCGGAAAGCGGTAAAGACGAAATGGCACGGAACGTCGAGAATCTTACCCCTTTCCAGCGACTTGTCCGAAGTCGAAGAAGCGTTCGCCGTTTCCTGGACCGACCGGTGGAACGCGAGAAACTCCTTGCCTGCGCAGAAGCCGCGCGGCTGGCGCCGTCTGCGGAGAATGTGGAGCCCTGGCGCTTCGTGATCCTCGACGACCCGGAGCTGAGGCAGCGCTTCGCTGAGGCGGCGTTTTCCGGGATCTACCGACCGACGCGCTGGGCAGCTAAGGCTCCTGTGCTTGTCGCCATTCTGGCCAGACCGGACATTTTCGCGAACCGAATTGGCAAGCAGATTCAGGGGACCAACTACTACCTGATCGACATCGGGATCGCTGGCGAGCATTTTGTGCTCCAGGCCCACGAGCTCGGACTGGGCACGTGCTGGATCGGCTGGTTTCACGAGAAGAAGGCGCGCAAGGCCCTGGGACTGTCGCGCAAGTACAAGGTGGTCAGCATCCTGGCGGTCGGGTACCCGGAACCCCGCGAACCGAAACCGAAGAAACGCCGAGCCCTGGAGGAGATCGTATTCTTCAACGACGTGCCGAAATAGCCCTGCCGAGGCCGCTGCATCCCGGAAAGCTGATTCGGCGTTACAAACGCTTCCTCGCCGACGTGGAACTGGACACCGGAGAGGTGGTCACGGCTCACTGCCCCAATTCCGGTTCGCTAAAGACGTGCGGTGACCCTGGCAGCCCGGTGTTGCTTTCCCATTCTGACGATCCCCGACGCCGGACGCAGTGGACGTGGGAGCTGGTGAAGGCGAACGACACGTGGGTCGGAATCAACACGCTGCTGCCCAACCGTCTGGTCGAAAAGGCCATTCGGGAAAAGCTTGTTCCGGAGCTGGCAGCCTGGGATCTGGTTCGCCGCGAAGCCCCCATGGGCAAACGGAGCCGCGTGGATTTGCTGCTTGAACGAAACGGCCAGCCCTGCTACCTGGAAATCAAGAACGTCACGATGGTTGTGGACGGTGTGGCCTACTTTCCGGATGCCGTGACCGAGCGCGGACGGAAGCACCTGGAGGACCTGCTGCAAGCAGTAGAATCCGGCTACTGTGGCCAGATGTTCTTCCTGGTGCAACGCGGCGACGGCAGGGTGCTGCGGCCCGCGGATGACATTGACCCTGCTTACGGTGAGACCCTCCGGCGCGTGGCTGAACGCGGTGTGCGCATCCTTGCCTACCGGGCCGAGGTGACGCCACAGGCTGTGACCCTGGTGGAGCCCATTCCGGTGGAGCTCTGAAGGAATTGGCGAGAGGAAAGCTGTGAGCCACCGCTCGGGGCAAGAGATTGGGTCGCACCCGGCGGATCTCGCAACGGCTCTGCCAGGACACGACGGGGTCCCACACCGGGAGACATCTGGAAAAGGAGAGAAGAAGACGTGACATTTGCGCGTGTGGCAAGAGCGGCGATTCTGCTTGGACTTGTGGGGCTAATCCTGGCTACTGGCTGCAAGAACGCCGACGACCGGGAACGCATTCGCAACCAGTTGGGGCCGCCAGACAGGATCGAAACACGGGGTGCCGACCCTTTCTGGGCGGAGTTCTGGTACTACTACGACGAAGGTGTTGCTTACGAGTTTCGCCGCACGGCGCCGAAGTGCGGAGGGGGCCGCGACGTGTACCTCTACGCCGAGTACTACGGCGACTTCAGGCCACACGAGCCTGGGCAGGGCTTTCCCGGCGGTGAAGGAACCATTCTCGGGCCATGAGCAAGCGTCGGCCGCGAAAAGCTCCGAGGACTGAACGTCAGCTCGTCTACGGACGCAACCCGGTACTGGAGCTGTTGCGCGCAGGTTGGCCTGTGCGCGAGGTCTGGGTAGCAGCCGAAGCGGATGACTCGCGCCTGCGAGGGATTTTGAACGCGTGTAAAGGCCTGGGAATTCCGGTTCGGCACGTCACCGGCCGCGAGTTGACGTCACATGTCGGCCACTCGGACCACCAGGGGGTGGTTGCGCACTTAGGCGAAGTCAGGTACGCTGACCTGGATGACGTGTTCGCTCGGGCTAAAGCAGCGGGGGAACCTCCTTTTGTGGCTGTCCTCGATTCGATTCAGGATCCTCAAAATCTGGGCGCGATTCTCCGGAGCGCGGAAGCAGCTGGGGTGCACGGAGTGATCATCCCGAAACGTCGCGCAGTCGGGCTCACACCAGCCGTTGCCAAGGCGTCCGCGGGTGCGTTTGCCCACCTGCCGGTGGTTCAGGTTATCAACCTCGTGCGGACGGTGCTGGAGCTGAAAGACGCCGGGCTCTGGATCGTTGCTGCAGACCAGAGTGGAGAAACTTCGCTTTGGGATGCCCGGCTGGACGGGCCGATCGCTGTGGTGGTGGGCAGCGAGGGCAAGGGAATCCACCGGCTGCTGCGCGAAACCTGCGACTTCACCGTGCGCATCCCCATGCTCGGCAAGATTGAGTCGCTGAACGCCTCCGTGGCCGCAGCGCTGCTGTTTTACGAGGTGAGGAGGAGAAGAACACAGAGTGTCCCTGGCGAGAATAACGGTGAAAGTAGTCCCGCTACCGAGAGAAAGGGATAAGTAGAAAGCGTGTGGCGCTAAGAGCTGGAACCCTTAGCGTCATTCTGCGTGCAAGGCACAGACCGAAGTGCAAAAATTCCACAATCTTGAGAGGGTTGGACGATGAATTGGAGGGATTACATCGTCAGCACCCCGGATGTACTGCGCGGCAAGCCACGGATCAAGGGAACAAGAATACCGGTGAGCCTTATTCTCGGCTATCTCGCTGAGGGCGCTACTCTTGA
>JAADFT010000304.1 GCA_013152765.1 Calditrichota bacterium
AATCGTACTGGCTTAAGGGGAAGAAAAACTGAGCCTTTCTGACGCAAACGGCTCGCTGCGCGCCGCACTTAAGTCGGTGGGTAATCCAGCTTTTCCCACCACTCGAGTTCGAGATCCGGGAAGAGCGCGTCGCGCGCTTTGCAATCCTCGAAGTACTGCCACGCTCCGGCCGACGGCTCCTCCCCGCGAGCCAGCTCTTCGGCCATGTCGCACAGACGGTTGAAAGCCTCGTGGTGCTCTTGAAAGCGCACTTCGGCGTAGTCCCGAGCTGAGAACGTGCTGATCAGGAATTGCCAGTCGGAAGCCTGCAGCAACAGCAATTCGCGGGCCGCTTGCTCCAGAACCTCGCGCACCTTGAAGTTCTCGCGCCAGGGCAAACCGCGCACCAGTTCCACGAAGCGCAGCTCGTCGTCGTAGATGTGCCGCCAGGTCCACGACGTGTCTTCGTTCAACCAGATGAAGTGGTAGCCGCCTTCCCCCCAGCTTCCCTCTGGCAACGAGATGACTTCCACTGGCTGACGGCGGTCGAGCTCCTCGCAGCAGTTCGTCAGCAGCACGGTCCCGTCGTCCAGCAGCTTTTTCATCACCAGCTTCATGAACTGGGGGCCTTCAAACCACCAGTGGCCGAACAGCTCGGCATCGAAGGGCGCCACCAGCACCCCTTTGCGACCGCTCTCTTTCAGGTGCCTGTGAAGCACGTCCTTGACCAGCGAAACAAAGTGGGAAGAATTCTCTTCCAACCTGTCCCACACTTTGTCGGGTTCGTACTCTTTTTTGTCCGCCAGATCGGTTTTGGCGCTCGTCACTCTCCAGTAACGATGGCCTCCCGGAAAGTGCTTTTTGTGAAAATCCAGGTACCAGCCGTCGCCCGGGTAGCCCCACTCGCCCGACCACACCTGCAAACCCGTTTCCGGGTCTCGCGTGTACACGGCCACGGGACGCTTTTGCTCCGGCGAAGAGCTCACCAGGTACACTTCGTAAGGAGACTTCTCGATGTCCTCTTCGCGTGGTTTGAACTCCTTTTCAAACTGGGCCCACAGTTTCCGCAACGCCTCGAAACGCTCCACGTACACGCCGATGGCCTTTCCACCCCGCAGGGTGGCCGCATCGACGAAAAAGTAGTCGAGCTCGTTCTCGCTCAGGAACTCGTCCACGCCTTTGCGCAGGTAAGGTTTGTCGCCAAGGCGGGACGGAACCGGCGGCTTCCATTCGTAGCGCGGTCGGTACGCGCACTCCGGCAGCCAGATGCCCCTCGGGCGCCGTCCGTAGTGGCGAACGTGCGTCTTGATCGCCGTCTTCACCTGAGCCTGGATGCTCACGTCCTGGGAAAGCAGCGGGAAGTAACCGTGCGTGGCCCCGGACGTAATGATGTCCAGGTAACCCGCATCCTGCAGTTCGCGAAACGCGCCAACCAGATCACGCCCGTAGCGCTCGTCGAAATCCCGCTTGATGCCGGTGTACCAGTCCTGCCACATCTTGGCAACGTTGGCCAGATGGTCGTTGCCGTATTTTGTGAATGTCTTCTGGTCCTCGATCGCAGCGTCGATTTTGTTCTGCAGGTACTCGTCGAACTCGGACTTGAACGTCTCGTCAGCGAGCTGCTCCGACAGAACCGGAGTGATGCCGATCGTCAGCTTGGGTGTGTACCCCTCGTTGACGAGCTCGTGCAACACGTTGAGAATCGGGATGTAGGTTTCCGCAGCGGCCTCGTTCAGCCAGTCCATTCCGTGGGGCCACTTGCCGTGGGCGATTACGTACGGCAGATGCGAGTGCAGCACAAACGAGAAACTCCCGATCTGCTCGTCAGCCATCTGATGTCTCCTTTGCTTCTACGCTTTACTGCTCAGAGCCCTCTTGCTCGTTGGCTGGCGGTTTGAAACCGAAGCTTCGCCCCTCGGCCGACTCTCCGAACAGCTTGATTTCACCAAACTGCTTCTCGTACTTCTCGATGTTTTCCTGCAAAGCCCTGAGGAAGGACTTGGCGTGCTGGGGCGTCATGATGATGCGCGCGTACACCTTCGCCTTTGGCACGCCGGGCACCATGCGGGTGAAGTCGATGACGAACTCAGCGGGCGAATGGGTGATCAAAGCCAGATTGCTGTAAATGCCCTCTGCCTCCTTCTCGCCCAACTCCACGTTGATCTGGCGCTCGCGGTTCATGTTTCCCTCCCGTTTTCGTTTCGCGAAACCCCGCAAGTCGGTGCAAACATACGATTTTCGAGCGTAAGAAGCAATTGAAAAGGGCGATTCGAGGCAGTTCCTTTGCCCAGGGAAAATCGCATCCCGTAAAGACCAACTGCAGAGAGCTGTCAGGAGCCTCGATCCGATCACGCTGCGTCAGATGTTGGCACCCTTTTCCCTGGCCAGACTCGCCTAATTCTCCTACGTCAAAATGTGTTTGGCTTTTCGGAGTCGTGATTTCTTCAGGTCGAGATGTTGCTTAGTCTCGCCTGAAACAAACCTGCTTTAGCAGGCGGCTTCCTTTGGTAGCCCGGGGATTTGATCCCCGGGCGGAGAAGCCACGCGCTGCTTTCGCCTTTGTTTCGCGAATCTGACGTAGTGGACTTAAGCAAGTGTACCGTTGCAGCCACCTCGGCCACTCGGTCCCCGGGCCGGAGAGCCGGTTGGCCTCGCGTTTTTGAAGTTCGGGTAAATGTGAGGCAGCGAGCTTGGGCCAATTCCTGAGCTGACCGTTCATTTCGAAAGTCAAAACCCTCCGATTTTCCTTCTCCAAGCAGCCAATTTGTGGCCGCACCCCACGCGCAGGGCCAACGAAGCGCAGATCTCCTCCTCTAACACAGCGCAGCCTTTCTCCTTGCATTTGCCACGCAACCTGCGTACAATCCTGCCGTAGAAGTGGCGAAGCTGCGGTAATTCGTTCGTGACACGTTGTTCTCGTACACACGCGGAGGATTTCGATGCGTCGGAACAGATCCCTGGTTCTCGGATTCGCGCTGACGGTGCTACTGATTCTGCCACTCCTGGCGCCAGCGCAAAACCTGACTGACTTTGAGAAACGCCTGACCGAGTTCAAACTCGAAAATGGCCTCACAGTGCTGGTCTTCGAGAGACACAGCG
Organism: Calditrichota bacterium; assembly: GCA_013152765.1. GTDB lineage: Bacteria > Zhuqueibacterota > Zhuqueibacteria > Oleimicrobiales > Geothermoviventaceae > Geothermovivens. The sequence goes on from JAADFT010000304.1 coordinate 3,079, forward strand.
CACCGGTGGTTTCCTTCGTCACCCACGCCAACGTCGGCAGCGTGGACGAGCACCTGGGCATCACGGGAATTGCCCACATTTTCGAGCACATGGCCTTCAAAGGCACCAGCACGATTGGCACCAAGGACTACGCCAAAGAGAAAGTGGCCATGGCGAAGGTCGACTCCATCTTCGCGCTGATCCGAAGGGAGAAGCTCAAGGGCGCTCGCGCCGACACGGCGCTAATCCACCGGCTCGAACAGGCCATGAAGAAGGCTCAAGAGGAAGCGGACAAGTACGTGGACCACGACGCCTTCGACCGGATCATCGAGCGCGCTGGCGGCGTGGGCCTCAACGCGATGACCAGCCAGGACGCCACGCGCTACTTCTACAGCCTCCCTTCGAACAAAGTCGAGCTGTGGATGTACCTGGAGTCGGACCGCTTTCGGGATCCGGTGCTCCGCGAGTTCTTCAAAGAGAAGAACGTAGTGCTGGAAGAGTACCGCCTCGGCAAAAACAACCCGATCCGACGCATTGTGGAAGACGTGGCGGCCATGGCGTACAAAGCGCATCCGTACGGCAGGCCGGTCATCGGGTTCAAGTCGGACATCGAGATGATCACGCGGGCTCAGGCCTACGACTTTTTCAAGAAGCACTACAACGCCAACAACCTCACCGTGGCCATTGTTGGCGACGTGAACCCCGAAGACGTCCGCGCGCTGGCCCAGAAGTACTTCGGCCGGCTGCCAGCGGGGCCGGAGCCAGAGCCGGTCATCACCGTTGAGCCCAAACAAGAGGGCGAACGTCGCTTCACGCTCGAAGCCCCGGCGCAGCCGTTCGTCATCATGACGTTCCACCGTCCATCGGTAAATCACCCCGACGACGCGGTTTTCAGCGTCATGGAGGACATCCTCGGCCGGGGTCGGACCTCCCGGTTGTACCGGAGCCTGGTCAAGGACAAGAAGGTCGCCGTCCAGGCTTCGGTTTTTTCCGGCCTGACCGGCGACAAATATCCCGGCCTGATCACGTTCTACGCTTTTCCGGCCAA
>JAADFT010000305.1 GCA_013152765.1 Calditrichota bacterium
CGAAACCGCCCTTTCAAACGAATGTCGCGCGATGAGCTGCCGACCAGCACTTCGAAATCGCCCGGCTCGGCAACCCAGTGTTTGGCTTTTTCGTCGTAGAATGCCAGGTCCTGCTTGTTCAAAGTGAGAACCACCACTTTCGCTTCGCCGGGCTCGAGGTGTACCCGCTGGAACCCTTTCAGCTCTTTCGGGGGTCTCGGCACGCTCGCCTTCACATCGTGAACGTAGAGCTGGACGACCTCGTCGCCTGCCCGCTTCCCGGTGTTCTTCACCTTCAACGAGACGCGGACCACACCGTCGCCGGAGTAAACCTTCGGCTCAACTTTCAGGTCGCTGTAGGCGAATGTCGTGTACGAGAGACCGTAGCCGAAGGGGAACAGGGGTTCGACACCGTTCCTGTCAAACCCGCGGTAGCCTACGAAGACCCCTTCTTTGTACACGGCGTGGTCACGCGGCCCGGGGTAGGTACCGTAAACGGGCGAGTCCTCCCAGCGCTTCGGGAAGGTGAGCGGCAAACGCCCGGACGGGTTGACGTCGCCAAACAGCACCTCTGCCAGCGCCGTGCCGCCTTCCTGGCCGGTGTACCAGGCCTCCACGATGGCCGGCACACGGTCGTACCAGCCTTTCATCACGATTGGCGTAGCGTTGTTGAGGACCACCACGGCGCGCGGGTTGACTTTCGTCACCGCCTGGATTAGCTTCACCTGCTGGTCGGGGAGCTCAAGCTTGTCGCGGTCGCGAGCCTCACCCTCCAGGTCTTCTCTGAGCCCCATGCACAGAATCACCACGTCGGCCTTCTTGGCCAGCTCCACAGCCTTGGCCAATTCTTCTCCGACTTTGGCCGGGGCCATTCCCAGGTGCGCCGTAGCCCAACCCTGGTTCTCGTACATTTCCAGCTTCAGGTCGTAGGCGCGCCCCTTTTTCAGCGTGACGTACACCGACTTGGTTTGATTTGGTGCAGAGTCCTTCCACCAGTCGACCAGCAGCTTGCCGTCGAGGTAGAGCCGACAGCCGTTGTCCGTTCTCGCACCCAGCTCAAAAAGCCCCGAGGCAGGGGCAATCAGTTTGCCCGTCCAGCGTACGCCGAAACTGTCCGCTGGCACCTGAGGCGCCGGCGCACGGTCGTGCCAGTCGAAATCCACGACGGAATCGACCCTCACCAGCACCGGTTTCCCTTTCAAGTCGCGGTCGGCGAAGTACTCGGCCCGCAACCCGTGTTCACCGGGTTTACCTCCGGCTGGAATAAGCCAGGCCGAAGGGATCGTGGGCAGCTCCTTGCTCTTGAAGTGGACACCGCGTGCGAATGTTACTTCCACCTGGCTACCCACGCGCCGCCGGATGCCTTCCAGGGGCGACACTGCGTAGAAAGACCGTAACGAACCGCTGCCCCCGCCGTAAAGACGAGCCACATCCCCGTTGGGTCCTACGACGGCGATGGACCGAAGCTTGCTGGCGTCCAAAGGAAGCATGTTGTTTTCGTTCTTGAGGAGCGTGATGGCCTCGCGAGCCACCTGCAGGGCCAGACGTGCGTGCCCAGAAGTGTCGATGGTCGTTGTGTCGCCCGGAGCGTGAGGCTTGTCCATCAAGCCGAGCTCGAAGAGGGTCCGCAGAATGCGGCGCACCTTGTCGTCGATCAGAGCCTCGGGCACTTTGCCGTCGCGCACAGCTTTGACGAGATTCCCAAAGTACTTTCCCGTGGGCATTTCCAGGTCAAGGCCAGCGAGAGCGGTCGGAACCGTGCTGTGCACCGCTCCCCAGTCCGACACCGCGATCCCCTTGAATCCCCAGTCGCCCTTCAGAACGTCGGTAAGCAGCACCTTGTTCTCAGCACAGTAGTACCCGTTGACCCGGTTGTAGGCCGCCATGATGGCTCCGGTGCCCACCTCAACAGCTGTCCGGAAAGCCGGGTAGTAGATTTCACGCAAGGCCCGTTCGCTCACCCGGGCGTCCACGTCAAAGCGGTTCCACTCCTGATTGTTGGCTACGTAGTGCTTGGTGCAGCAAATCACGTTCTGACTTTGCACCCCTTTCACGTAAGCGGCGGTCATGCGCGACATCAGGTAGGGATCCTCGCCGAAGCTTTCAAACGTGCGGCCACCGAAAGGCACACGAGCAATGTTAATGCATGGCCCCAGGAGCATGTCGTACCCGAGTGTGTAGGTCTCCCGCCCCATGGCCCGCGCAACCTGATGAATCAGGCTGTCGTCGAACGTTGCCGCCATGGCGATGCAGGCGGAGAAATTCGTCGCCTTGCCGCCGCGATTCGGACCGAGCGGACCGTCCGTCATGCGAAGCGCCGGAATGCCGAGACGTTCGATTGGCGTCGTTTCGAAACCCGTCCCTCCCAGGAGGTCGACCTTCTCCTGGAGAGTCATGCGCCCCAGCAGATCCTCCACGCGCTGGTCCACCGGCAACTTGGGATTCTTGTACGGTGGCTTGGAGCAGCCCAAGAGCAGGAAAACAGCCATCCCCACGAACAGTGTCACTACCGCCAGACGCTTGTGAGCCATTTAGCCCTCCCTGTGTTCGGAGACGTTGTTCGCACACTAAAGAAAACGGGCAAATCCGGAGCTCTGCCAGATCTGCCCGTTCCTGGACACCGCGTCGTTTACTTCACCGTAAACTTGCCAAGCAGCCTGATGTCTCTCGACGAGGCCCCCACCAGCACCTGAAACTCGCCCGGCTCAACCACCCACTTTCGGGCTGCTGCGTCGTAGAAAGCCAGGTTCGGCACGTGCAACGGGATTTCCACCGTTTTCTCTTCCCCTGGCTCCAGATGGACACGAGCAAAGCCCTTCAGTTCCTTGGGAGGCCTGGGCAGACTGGACTTGATGTCGTGAATGTACACCTGCACTACTTCGTCACCGGCCATTTCGCCGGTGTTCTTGACCTTAAGCTGAACCGTCACCGAACTGTCTGCCGACACCACGTCCGGCGCGATTTTCAGGTCGCTGTACGCGAAAGTCGTGTAGGAAAGCCCGTGGCCAAACGGGAAGAGCGGTTCAATCGCCTTCTCGTCAAACCAGCGGTAGCCAACGAAAATGCCTTCCCGGTACTCGGCCGAGTCTTCAGCGCCGGGGTAGGTGCCGTACGCGGGGCAATCTTCCCAACGACGCGGAAACGTGAGCGGCAGTTTGCCGGAAGGATTCACGTCGCCAAACAGCACGTCGGCAATGGCGTTGCCGCCCTCCTGACCCGGGTACCAGGCCTCGAGAACCGCGGGAACCACGCCCAGCCAGCGGTCCATCAACACGGGTGTGCCGTTGTACAGCACCACGACGGTCTTCGGATTGGCAAAACCGACCGTTTTGATCAGCTCGATTTGCTTCTCCGGAAGCTCCAGGGTTTCGCGGTCGTGCCCTTCACCCTCCAGATCCTTACGCAACCCGACGCAGAGGACAACCGCATCCGACTGCTGCGCGAGCTTCACAGCCTTGTCGAGCTGGTCGCCTTCTTCGACCTTCTTGATTCCAAAGCGAATTTTGGCGTAACCGATGTTTTCGAACATCTCCAGCCGGACTTTGTAACGATGACCGGCCTGCAGCGGGATGAACTCGGAAATCAACCGCCCGGCGTCTCGGATGCGCCACTTGTCGATGATCAGTTTGCCATCCAGGTACAGACGGCTCCCGTTGTCGGACATCACGCCGACCTCGTACATTCCCGACTCGGGCACCTCCAGCCAGCCTTCCCACCGCGCGGAGAAGCTGTCGGCTAGCACCACCCCGGGGTTCGGCGATTTGTCGTGCCAGTCGAAATCGATGACCGCATCGACGCGCTTCAGCACCGGCTCGCCTTCCAGATTGATGTCGTTGAAGTACTCACCCAGTAAACCGTGTTCGGCCCCGCTGCCCTCGGGAGGGGTAAGCCACTCCGATGGCACCGGCGGCAATTCCAAACTGTGCATGCGAATGCCGTGCAACCACGTGACTTCCACGTTTGGTCCGAGCTTGTTCTTGAGCCCTTCGACCACCGACACCTTGTAGAATGGCTCAAGGTAGGCACTGCCACCCGCTGCTACCGGCGGATCGTTGGCGTAAGGGCCGATGACGGCGATCTTCTTGACCGCAGCCTTGTCGAAGGGCAACACATTGCCCTCGTTT
>JAADFT010000306.1 GCA_013152765.1 Calditrichota bacterium
AACCCTTTCCGGTTTTCTGGGTTCCGGCCTCGGTAGCGTGGTTTGTGAGACCACCTCCTTAGCTATATCCTTAGCTAACGCGGATCGACTCCCGAACTTAGGAGATTCTCCCCGAGTTTTGTTATACTCGGGGTTCTTGGCTTTGTAGCCGGTATACGCAGCGACAATAGCTTCCTCCTCTGAGTCGGCTAATTCCCTCGTACCGGCCACTGCCGCGACCGTAGCCGGACGATAATTCAATCGATGTGCCTTAACCCTGTGAGCCTCGACAGCAACGAACAAATCGTCTAGCGTACTTATTCCCGGGATCAGGGCACGCATTGCTGCCTCCTGTTCCCCCGGGTCTCTGAGCGTGCTTGCAAATTGTTCAACCACATGCCGCTCAATCAAACGGTCGCTCATTCCGGTGCCTGTACCGGCTGCACGACCTTCTGTCTGCAGTTGTAGGCCGTATATACTATACGGGCCATCCTTCGGGGTTTGTACCCGTTTCAGCCATTGTGTCCATGCTGCGAGCTCGTCTCGCGCTCTGAACCGGAATGACAACAACTGCTGTAACTGCGGCAGTCGGGTACCCCCCTTGGCTATCCAAGAGTCTACACATCCCTGTCCTGGCCCGTTGTTCAACAACGTTAAAAGCCGGCTCAGGGATTGATCTTCTGACCAACGATTAGCCCTCATGTCGAGGCAAAAACCTCTCCACCAGACTTCCCAAGTCGATGTTTTCCCATCGAATGGTTTCGTTGGTACTGCCGTAACTCGGGCCGCTCCCGACACCTCCTCTCGGGGGATATGTGTCTCACAGAGCTTCCGGTCCCGAATATAGGCCGCGTAAGCAGCCCCACCCCCCTGAGCACTGTGGTCTACGTATAGTTCCGCCAGTGCCGGGTTTTCGGAGATAAGCACTCTCTCCTCACGGCTGATCCTCCGTCCTTCTAGCCATGTATCGGCTAGGTGACAAACCCCAAAGGTTGTCTCTTGGACGGGCGGGCTCCTATGTGTTTGAGCCCTAGGTTCGGCGGTCAATATTCCCCGAGGTCCAATCGTGGGTTGTCCACGTTCGGGTACCCTCTCGGGGGCCGCCGCCTGACTCCCAACTTCTCGTTGTGTCCTTTTTTTCTCTTCTTCCTCGTGATTTGCATCGCACCACGCAGAATATTCCGCGTTGAACTGATGCTCACGCCTCGCAAGATTTTCGTGCCGACGAAGGAGACTTTCTGAGAGTCTCATATTCGTGGCCTGCTGTTCTGTCTGTTTATCCAGTACAGCAGCCCAATCTTCGGGCCTCTGAGTAGCTGTAGCCAGCCGGTCCTCGATAAGAGCGAGTCTTCGCTCTGCCGCTTTCCGTTTGGCTGTCTTCTGCTCTCTAGCTATCCGGGCATTTTGCTTCATGCGCCGGAAAGCTTTGAACTCCGCTTCCTCCGAGGGTAACAATCCCTCCGCCGCGGGTTCTCGCTCGGCCGTATAGTGGCCAGCACCTCTCGCACTCGAGCGTAGATCTCCCAGCTTTTGCTTCCTTAGCATGGTTACCACCCCGGTATCCGAATTCGGATCCGTTGCGGATTCCTCAGCTGTGGAGAAATGCGAGCCGGCATCCCCTTCGGTTCTCGCAAACGTAGACTGAGCTACCGGCCCTGAGTGCGCCGCTGACGTCGGTTTCGCCAGTTGTCCGGCACCACCCAGGACGTTACTGTATCGGGGTTTGTTAACCCCCGACACGCTTCCTCCAACCGCTCCCGCAGCTTGCGGGTCCTCGGACCTTCCATCGAATGCTAGGAAGTCCTGCGGTGGGGCTGTACGGACCTTGGCCAGCCCCGAATCAGCAAAGATCGGGAGCTCTTGCCTTGAGTGCTGGCTTATAGCCTGCGCACTCCCCCGTAGTCTTCCCTCGCTCCGCGGTAGACTTACGTCTGTCAACCGCTGCGATCGGGAAATGCCGACGCTCATGGCTTCGCTACCGACATACTGCGTAAGTAAGTCACGGTAACTTCCAACCGGCGTGTTCGGCGCTGTTTGTACTGCGAGGTACACGGGTGAAACCCCCCTCACGGTACGTCGCAGGACACTCTCGTCCTCCGTGACACTTCTCACCGACCCGCTACATTCCGAGGGCGTGTGAGGCATCCCTGACTGGTCGTCGGGGCCGAGTGAAACCTCGGACCCCCGACGGCTCTGCCGTGGGGTACTTGCGGCGTTCACCGGGGCAGACCGCTGCCACGATTGGTATCGTGGGTCGATCGCTCCTCCGGGAGTACGCGCATTGGGTCGTCGCACGTCCCCACACGATGCGCTTACCGGGGGTAAGCCTCGCTGGCGTCGCGACTCCCTAACGGAACCTGCCGTTCTTTCGTCTAACTCCTGTAGACGAGTATCGAGGCTTGTCTCTGAGGCGAGAGATAGCTGCTCCACGAGCCTAGCCGTCTCCGCGCCCCCGACTGCCTCCGACAGAAGGTCCTCGAAACATGGCTGTCTCGGGTGTCCTTCGTCGTCAACCGTTTCGGTTCCTCTGTGCTCCCGTGACATTGCTGTCCGGGAGCAGCAGGTGGCCGTAGTCCCAACTTACTCTACTACCCGTAATTCAGTACGGGGAGAGACGGGTTCCCAGCCGGCGCAATGAACCAAACCTCCTCCCCCGGAAAAACCACTGGTCAACGGCACCAAATGTAGACAACCGCTAAGTCCAATGATTCCCCCGGAGGGAAAGGAAGGGAACACAAACACAAATACTTGGTTTAGAGGTATTTATATGCGCCTTCAGAGAGACCACGTTGGTCCGACCTAATACGTACCTCCACAAGCCTTATTGAAGGTCTAGGTTCGTCACGACAACGGTGTCCCGATTGGGTGTATCTACCCGTATCGGAGCCACCGCCTGTTAACCACGGTGCTTCCCCCGTGTGGGGTAACACCGAGTTAACGTCGTGTCCGAAGCGCCCTGTATGTGCAGGTGCACTCCGGCCAGTGTACGTGCCTTCGCGGCTATGAGTATTCTACTCCGTCACACTGCCCCCCCAGACGGGAGCCCGGGACCGTAACACAAAGTGTCCGGACCCTTGCCCCGGCGATCAATGACTAGAGTAGAGATATGCATTAGGAACCTTTTACACAAGGGGAAATCAAAAGAGATCCCTAGGCCAGCATAAAAAAACAAAAAGTGTTTTGTATATACAAATCGGGGAACGCAGTCACCCGAACTCCGAGGTCCCCCGAACCTACTTGGTTCAGCCCAGGTCGCCCCAGAGCCGGGCGCTTCACGAACCCCGGCTGACCTAAGAAAAGGTTAAGCCTGAGTGTAGAGAACAGAGACTCACGGTACCTAACGGCCCGACTAGATGAGACGGAGAGTGCCGCCACACGTATCTGCTATACATCGAGATCAACATTAGCCGGCTAATGGCACATACATATTTACAGCCGGCGTAAAGATAGCCCGATGTAGAGTTTATCATCAGTCGGTGGTCGACGCATATAGGGTGGCTATAACCCGCCAACGTCGTGTTAACTGCACTAGCGACTCGCTAAGCGAGACGCTCCCACGGTGTGTCGCAAAGTTATGGTTTAACAAATTTAATTCTATTGAATGCGACGATCCCGACCCGGGAACCAACATGTAAAACAAGTTTTGGGACGGAAAAATGTATCCCGTCCCGGTCCCCAAAGTCAGGACTAGCACACCCAACCGTGGGTCCATACATGGAAGTAAACAGAAAACACTTATCTGACGAAGGCGGACGCCGTACGGAAGCATCCGTGGTGTTGTAGAGCGTAAGACGAACCGGTTCCGACGAAGTCTCCGGCGTAGGGCTTCTGACGTCGGTTCGTCCTTGCGTCGCGCGTCGGGAGAGTAGCTATCATCCTCGTGGTAACGCGACGCTCCTTCGGCGGGTGTAAACACGACCGCCTGCCCGCCGTCCGCTCTCACGGCTTAGGCTAGGCCTGGTGCCACGGAGTTACACTCCGGCTGCCCGGGCCAACGGCTTCCCCCGAGACACTTACCGGGGGTAGTGTCTAACTTACGGGGGCCGGACGGAGGAAATGCTAATGAAAGCAACATCGTCCTGCCGTCTCCCCGTCCTTTCGGACGCGGGTGAGGGGCGCTATA
>JAADFT010000307.1 GCA_013152765.1 Calditrichota bacterium
TTCTTTTCCGAAATCACCACAACGTCATTGCGTTTGAGCACTTCTTTGACTCGGGCCAGGTAGGGTGCGATGTCGGCGTATTCTGTCGAGACCAGTCGAAAACGCGCGTAGGAAGGCGCCTTTTCTTCCCAGCAACCCTTGAGAGTCGGGGTCTCAACCGTGATGTACAGGATGTCGCACGGTTCGTTCTTGATGACTTCGTGAAGTTGAGGGAAAACCTGCCGTTCCGCCAGGTGTCTAGTGACTTCGAGCTCAACAGAAGTCACGACGCTGAGAAGCGTCTTCTCGGCCAGCTCTCTGGCTTCCTCGAGAGCTTTCTTCGACTTTTTCCTGGCCGCCTCCTGCCGGACGATTTTCAGAATTTTGTGCTCCCGTTCGATCTTGCTGATCAGCTCTCGTGGTGGGAAGGAGATCGCACCACTCGGGCAGATTGTCGCGCATGTCGAGCACCCGACCATGCAATTGAACGGACGTTCGACAACCGCCTTGTTCTTTGTGTCGTCAAATTCGAACACCTCGCGTCCGCAGGACACGTAGCAGAGCTCGCAGCCAATGCATTTGGCCTCGTCAACCGTCGGAAACCAGGGGATTTCTTTTCGATCAATGCCGTGCCAGGGTTTGGTGCTCAGGTCCTTAGCCATCTCCACCTCCTCGCTTTTCGCCTGTTGTTCCGCCAGCCTGCCAGTTTGCGAGATGCTCCGTCACAGCGCAAACCCAACCACTCCAAGTTGATTCACAACGCTCCCCGTGTCAGCCAGCTACTCACGGCGCTTCGTGTAGCTGTTGTCTGCGGCCCTTAATGCAACACCGCCTGAACCAGCATCCACAGACCGATTCCCACAAATGCGGCGGTCGTCCAGCGCTTCAGGGCCCGGTCCGAAACGGCAATCGACAGGCGAGAGCCGAGTTGCCCTCCCACCACAACCACAAGGCCCAGCGAGAGAGCGAGCGGCCAGTTCACCACGCCGGTGATCCCGTGTCCCACGAAACCGAACAGACCCGTGAGGCCAACCATGAGCGACGACGTGGCCGCGGCGACGCGCTGTGGGACGCCGAAAACCAGCACCATCAGGGGGATTTTCAGCAGGCCTCCGGCCACGCCGAGCGCACCCGAGGCGTAGCCGATGGCAAAGGTGGCGGGAATGGCCACGAACAGATTCACGGCGTACTCCTGCCCGGCGAAACGTCGGTGCCACACCCCGAAGCCGCGCGGCACCGTCTTGCGAGGGCCGCGAACACGGGCGGCGCTCATGGCCACAGCCGCCAGGATCAGCAACACAGCGAAGGCGATTTTCAGCACGCGCGGAGCGAAACGAAAAGCCGTGAGTCCGCCGACAAAAGCCCCCAGGTCGGTGAACGTGTCCATCACCACCGCCAGTTTCCAGTCCACCAGGCCAGCCCGCTGGAAGCGTGAGAACGCCGAAAAGCCCGTCACCATGATCAGGAACAGGCTGGTGGACGAAGCGACGTGGAACGGGTAGCCGAGCGCCACCAGCAGCGGCACGTAGAAGGCCCCACCACCCAGGCCAATGCCGCTCAGCAGCACGCTCACAGCGAACATGAGACAGACCGTTACGACGAGCATGTGACGTCCCTGCCAGCTTGGGAGTTCAGGCAACGCAGATTTTTGGAATGCTCGGCCCTCGAGGAGCAGACAGCCGGGGCTTACCAAGCAGCTTCGCAACAGGTACCTCGAAGCCCCGTGCTCGGGCCAAACACCCTCTCTACGCGCCCCCGGCAACTTCGCCGCGGTCCACCGCCTTTTCAATGACTAAAGACATGATGACGACGAAAAACACAGTCAGAAGAAGTCGCGCCGCCATGAACCGGAATCCCATGAATTGCAACTCCACCATTTCCTGCGGTATCTTGATGCAGGCCCACGCGGAAAGGAAAGCCACGATGCACGACACCCTGGCGCCCTTCTTCAGCAAAGCCGCGGCCAAAGGAAAGGCGACGTAAAGCGGACCCGTTGGCAGGGCTCCTAACAGGATCCCCAGGAAAATGGCTTTGAGGCCAGCAGTTCGTCCAAGGTACTTTACCACCGCGTCCTTCGGCACGAAAACGTTGAAAAGCCCCATCAGGAGCATCACGGCAGGAAGGATCAGAGCCATTTCCACCAGGAATTTCCAGGCGGTGGCCAGAACAAGGTGGCGTCGGGCCGGAAAAAGGGCAACCAAAACCGCCCCGACCAGCACTGTTAGCAGCAGAACGAACAGATCCTTCCTGATGTCCTTCGCCTGCGTCCGCTGCTGCTCGCCGCCCCTCACAGGATCACCCCCATCAAAACTCCGATCGCCAGCGCGGCCAGGAAGCTAAGGCCGTTTCTGAGCAGAGCCATTTTCGCGCCCAGCTCCCGAATTTCGAGAGGCAACGTTACCACCCCAATCATGGTAAGCGTGGTGATGAAGACGGCTACGGCGGTGATCGAAGCTCCGGCCTGGAGAAGCGACGCAGCCAGCGGGAAAGCGATCAATGAGGGGATGTGCAAAACCGCCCCGAGCGAAGCCACAGTGAGCAGCCCCAGGACGCCTCCCTGCTCGCCGACAATCCGGGAAATGGTGCTTTTTGGCACCAGTCCCAAAAGTAAGCCGATCACAACAACCACAGTGAGAACGGCGGGGAGGATTCGCAAAAACGAACGGAAGGCCAGAACCAGCGCTCTTCTGGCCTTCGCTCGGTCCTGTGCAAACGCGAGTGCAAAACAGGCGAGAGCGAGAACGTTGATAACAACCGTCGTGGTGCTCATGAATGGGTCTCCCGGACTTGAGAAAAACTGCCGATGCAGCCGACGTTGCACGACTGCTTCTTCTTGAGGCGTCAGATCTGACTGGACAAAATGGAAATCTCCTCTTCTTTGAAAGGTGCGACCGCCAGAACGGGCGCAGTTGCAAGAGAGGCCACTAAAGCTCTGTTGCGACCCGGCTGACAACTCCGGTTCCAGGTGGGCACTTCAAGAGGCGGTCTTTTCCCCGCCTCTTGTCTCTGCAAGCCGCTGCAACGCCTGGATTTGCTCCTGGAGCTGCCTGGCCTGTTCCTGCAGCTTGCGAATCTCTCCCAGCACGGCTTCCTCCGATTCACCCTGGGTTGGCGATTCGTGGGCGTGCTCCTCGCCGTGGTCGTCGCAGGGTTCTGCACCGGCAAGCTGGCGATCCAGGTAGGCTTCCAGCACCTCGCGCACGCGGCCGCTCGCCCCTGTAACGGCCTCCACACCCAACTGCTCGAAGAAACCGATGGCCCGCGGCCCCATGCCACCGCTGACGATGGCCGTCGCACCGCGGTTCGCGATGAAACCCGGCACCTGGCCAGGCGCCCCGTGGTCGTAGTAAAATGGGTTTTCCACGACTTCGACGTTGCGCACCTCGCCGCCCTCCACGTCTACGAACACGTAGTAAGGGCAGCGACCGAAGTGCGCGCTGATGGTGCTGTCCAGCCCCTCGTTCGTGTCGCAAGCAAAGGCAATCCGCATAACGTTCCTCCCGCTCTTGGTTTGTTCCGCCGTAACGTCGACTCCACCGAGAAACACTCGCTGCTTCTCCAGGCGGGTCGCCAGAATCCGCCGCGCCAGGTCGACCAGCTCGAACACGCGTTCATCTGCCACGTAGTAGCGAACCGCGTTGCCCTGCTTCTCTCCGTGCACCAGCCCGACCCGACGCAGCGTGGCCAGGTGCCGCGAGACCACGGACTGATCCAGGTTCAGCTCGGGCTGCAGCTCCCAGCCGAATCGTGGTCCCTGCCTCAGAGACTCCAGGATTCGGATGCGAGCGTCCGAAGCCAGAGCCGCGAAGAGGTCCGCGAGGCTGGTTCCTCCTGGCGGAGCAAAAGGCCCCACGCGCATCCATTTCGGCATGACCTCTCCTAAAGTCTGTGTCTATGCATTATCGTGCATGAACGCATGCAATCTTAGCGAATTTTCCGTTGAATGTCAAGGACTTTCGACACCAAGGGATTCCGCCGATTTTTCTCGGGCACCAGCCGTTCAGCAATTAGGCTTCACCCGCGGCAGAGTAGATTCTGCCGCCGCGGGAAGACCAGAAGGTCGTCCCTCCGAGGCGGATCTTCAGCCCACTTCCACCTGGTGTAGCCGGGAGGATTCTGCC
>JAADFT010000308.1 GCA_013152765.1 Calditrichota bacterium
GGCTTGCTCCTTTCTGCCGAAAGCGGTTCCACGCCTCCCGTACGTCCTTCGGCGTGAGCTGGATGTTGTACAGGTGAGGGTGGAAACTCAGGTGGGAGAGCACCTGACTGCCGTCTACCCCCTGCCACCAGAAGGTACTGTGCGGAAACGGATTCTGCTTGTTCCAGCCGATTTTGGCTGTGAAGAAGCCCTCCACTTCGGCCTTGCGCAGAAGCTGGGGCAGCGCCCACGAGTAGCCGAAGACGTCGGGGAGCCAGAGGTTCCTGACGTTGACGCCGAATTCCTGTTCAAAGAAACGCTTGCCGTACAGGAGCTGGCGCACCAGCGATTCGCCCGAGGTGAGGTTGCAGTCGGCTTCTACCCACATGGCCCCGACGGGCTCCCAGCGGTTTTCCCGGACGCGACGCCGAATTTGTTCGTAGAGGGTCGGGTAGCGCTCCTTCGTGTAGGCGTAGAGCTGCGGCTGGCTCTGCACAAAGCGAAACGCCGGGAACTCGTCGAGAAGCCTGAGTGCCGTGCTGAAGGTGCGGCCGCATTTGCGCTGGACTTCTTTGATCCGCCACAACCAGGCCACGTCGATGTGCGAGTGACCCACGGCAAGCACCTCGCCGAACACCGCACTGTGCAGATCCGACAATCCTTCGCGTAACGTCTCTTCGGCTCGGCGCAGGCTGGTGTACCAGCTCTCGCTGCCCGGCCGCCGCGGGTCGATCTGAGCCAGGGCAGAGCGCACGACCTGGGTCAACTGCAGTCGGGTTTCGTCGCCCTCGGGAAAGAAGTCGACGACGTCACGCAGGTTGCGAAGCGTGCGCAAAAAACGCTCGGCTACGGCGTCCACCAGGCGGAGCTCAGCTGTGCGAAACAGCGTTTTCTCCGGGCCCGGTCCGCTGTACGCCTCCACGGCCACAAGCACACCGTCGCGGGCCGGTAGCGGGATGTCGCGGTGGTGGACGTCGGTGCCGTGGTAAGGCTCCCCGTCGAGGAAGACCAGTCCCTCGCCGACGTCCAGATGAAGAATGAGCACCTCGTCGGGACCCGGCTTGGGCAGGGACAGTCTGGCGAAGAACCAGTTCGTGACGCCCGGGCCGCCCCACAGGAACGGTACGTGCCTGGTGGGCAGGTCCGAAAAGGCGACATCCTCCACGTCTGCGGGCTCCAGTTCCCCCTCGAGCACGTGCCAGGCAGTGACGGGGGTAACCTGCCGCGCGGCGGTCCGTTCGAGCTCGTAAATCAGTCGAGGAAGCTTGTCGAGGTTCATCAGTAGGTACCCTGAACGTTAGTCCGGAGAAACTGTGAAAACCGAAGGGCGTTGTCCGGTTCGTGTTCCTGTCGACCGGATGACCGGTGCGGACGAACTCGTTTCTCGCGGCCGACGAAGTCCGTACTGGCAGACTGCGCAGTCCGGCTGCGGCGCGCTACTTCAGGAAAGCGTACGGCACGCCCAGGTCGATCACACTGCGCAGACCAGGGGTGGCGTGCAGAACGCGCGGGATGGCGTTCACCAGATTCGCAACCGTGGCAGTGTCGCCGAAGATGCCACCTGGCAGTACGGCGTGGACCGGTGGATTGCCGTCGATGATGACCTCGTCCTTCGGCTCCTTGGCGCCAACGTACATCCTGAGGTCGAGCGTGAGCACTTCTTCGTCGTCCACGTAGCCGCGGCAGATGTGCTTGATGCCGGCCACCTGTCCGGGCTCAACGGTCAGGTACGGGGTCTTGACCTGCTCTTCCGCGATCACCGGGTCGATGGTTTCGTCCAGACGACTCAGTTTCCAGCCCAGTGTGTCGGCGATGGCCACCAGCGACTCCACCAGCCCGATGTGGCCGAGCTGCCCGAGCTCCACGGCGACGCGGAAGTCGTCGGGCGTCATGCCCGCGCCGATTTTCTTCTGCAGTGGCCGCCGCCGCTTTGAGGCGTCCACCACGCGCGTTGCGAAGATCTTGTTCACCTCGAGGCACTGGCTTGTGAGAGCAATCGGCAGCGTGTCCATCACGAACCCGGGGTTCACGCCGGTGCCCAGGATGACCACGCTGTGCTTTTGCGCCAGCAAGTCGAGCTTTTCAGCCAGCTCCGGGTGGCGGTAGTGCGGCCAGTAGAGTTCTTCGGTGGACGAAATCACGTGTGCGCCGGCCTCGACGCACTGGGAAATCTGGTCGAACACCTTGGGAACAAAGGACTGCGTTGTGTGGAGCACAACGTCCGGTTCGGCCTCTTCCAGAACTTTTTCGGCGTCACGCTGGACCTTGATGCCTCGTTTGCCGTTGAGCTTCAGAATCTCACTGATGTCTTTTCCCACTTTTTCGGGGTCGACGTCGATGACGCCCGTGAGCAGCAAGCTGTCCCGTTTCAACACTGCGCGCACGCAAGCCTGTCCAATCGGTCCGAATCCGTACTGGACAACCTTGATCTTGCCCTGTTCCATCCCTTCGCTCCTTTGTTTGGCCTGTTACCGGCAGAAGTGTTCTTCTTGTTAGTCGAACCCCAGAATTCGGGGAACGCAAATCTTGTTCAACTCAGCGGAGGCTTCATTCCCCCCGGCGAAATCCCAACCGAGAAGAGCGCTGCAGCATGCCTAAGTCTACTACGTCAGATTCGGAAGACAAAGCCAAAACTGACGCGATGTGTCCGCCCGGGGATCAAATCCCCGGGCTAGCAAGAAAATCCGCCTGCTCAAGCAGGCTTACCTTGCGCAAAGATCAGCGGCGTCTTACCGTAGGAAGACTGCGTTCGTGAAAAGTCAACTGCGTTTTAATGTAGCAGAACTAACTGCTTTGGCCCTGTTTGGCCAACCAGCGTTGCAGCGCGGCGTAAGCGGCAATTCCGAAAGCCACCGAAACGTTCAGCGACGTTTTTGCTCCGAACATCGGGATCGAGACGGCCAGGTCCGCGAGGGGCAGCACTTCTTCCGACACCCCGTGCCACTCGTGCCCCACAACCAAAGCCAGTGGAAAGTCGAACCGGGCTTCCCACAGATCAACGCTTTCGTCTGTTTGCTCCAGCAGGGCGATCTGAAAGCCTTGCTTTTTGAGCACGCGAACGGCTTCTTCAGCGGATTCGAAGTAGCGCCACGGCACAGTTTCTTCCGCGCCTAAAGCCGTCTTACGGATGTCGGGCCGCGGCGGACGGGCAGTCATGCCGCACAGCACCAGTTCCTGAAGGCGAACCGCATCTGCGGTGCGAAAAATTGCCCCGACGTTGTAGACACTCCGGATGTTGTCCAGCACGCCAACAATCGGGTGGCGCGGCCTGTCGGCGTAGCGCGCCTGCTCCCGGAGCTGCTCTTCGAGCGATTTCTTCCGCACGTTCAGGCGAGCAGCTCTGTTGGTTCCATCGGCTCCACCTGGGGTAACTCGGAATTCACGTACATGGCCTGGCTGCCGTAGTAGAGCAGCTTAATCCCGACCTTCGTCAGAATGAACAGCTGTTGCCAGAGAAACAGGAGCAGGATGAAGAGGCCTGCCGGGGAGTCGAGCAGAGCAGCCACGCCGTTGTAGAGGAAGATGGCAAAGACGGCAAAGGCGGTCACCAGGTAGTAGAGGCCCAGTGTGCGCCAGAAGTGCCCGTCGGCGAACACGAAGCCGACGGCACGGCGGAATGCCCTCCACGCACCTGGCTCGTCGTAGCGCACGGTAAGGATCTTGGCGTAGTCGAAAACCTGGTTCACGAACAAAACGAAAACGGCGAGGAGCAACAGCCCGGCAACGCGTCCCGCGAAGTGACCGCTCTCGTGAGCCAGAACCTGTCCCAGGGCTGCCAGACCGCGGCTCAAAAAGAGCGCGAAGAAAACGGCCAGACCGTAACCAACCAGCGAGAGGAGGAGCAGGCGGAAGAACCTGCCGAAGTAGCTGGCCGCGTCGGAGAAGACCTCACTCCAGGTGCTGGCGCGCCGCAAGGTCAGGCTGGAGACGGCGCCTCCGAGAACAAACGTGTTCAAGAACACGGTAACCAGCATGGCAGCGCCCACACCGGCGAGCAAGGTGGACACCAACCGTGGTCGCTCGCGCGCGAATTCGGCCAAAAACGCGATGTTCGCGAAACGCGCCACCTCCTCGCTCACCAGGCTGTGGCCGATGACCTGTTGCAGGGCCT
>JAADFT010000309.1 GCA_013152765.1 Calditrichota bacterium
GGAAAGACCGATTTCCCTACGTTTTCCTCGCACAGTGGGCAAGCCTACGTTTGCGCCGCGGCAGAATCCGCCCTTGCGTTCGGTTCCACAGCGTCGCCCAGCACTTCCTCCACCAGCTCGCGGATCTTCGGCTTAAGCTCCTCCAGGGTTCGCCTCCCGAGGTCCGTAAGCTCGTACACACGGCGACGCCGCCCATTTTTCACCACCTGTCGCGAAGCAAGCAAACCAGCTCGCTCAAGCGAATGCAGCACGGGGTAGAGCGTTCCGTAGCTCACGCGGTAGCCGTGTCTGCCCAACTCCCGCGCAATTTCAACCCCGTAGATCGGGCCTTCGCCGGCATGGTGCAGGATGTGAATACGCATGAATCCCGCGAAGAAACGCTGGGTGGGATCGTTCGCCAAAATCGCCCTCCTGGTTTGTTATCGAATTTCGATATCAATCTACAAACAAAATCCCCTGCGCGCAAGTGTTTTCTGCACGCAGGGGACAGTTTTCGAATCACGCTACATCAGCGGCCTCACCGCCTGAGTAGCCACCGACAACGCCCGGGTTCCAAACCGGGCACACGTCTCACTTCGTTTCTTTGTCGGAAACCCGAATGCCCTCAAACGACGCGTACAGGCTCGGGATCACGAAAAGGGTCAAGAACGTGGTGAACATCAGGCCGAAGATCACCGCAATTGCCATCGGCCGCCGGAACTCGGCGCCCTCCGAGCGGGTCAGGGCCATGGGCAGCATGCCGAGGATTGTGGTCAAAGCGGTGATCAAGATCGGGCGCAGCCTCGTGCTGGCCCCCTGAACGAGCGCCTGAAGCGGTGCGGACCCGCGTTCACGCAACTGGTTGATGTAGTCGATCATGACGATCCCGTTGTTCACCGCGATGCCCACGAGAATCAGGATGCCCATGAACGACGGCAGCGACAGCGTCTGGCCGGTGATGCCCAGTCCAAACACCACGCCAATGTAGGCCAGCGGAATCGTGAACATAATGATGAACGGGTCGCGCAAGGACTCGAACTGAGAAGCCATGACCATGTACACCAGCAGCAACGAAAGCGCCGCCGCTGCCGCGAGCCACTTGAGTACCTCGCGCAACTGGTCGTACTGTCCGCCGATTTCGATGAAGTACCCGGACGGAAGCTGGTGCGAAAACGGCCCCAGCCGCTGCTTGATGTCGCCCACCACGCTGCCGAGGTCCCGCCCGTAGATGTTGGCCGTGACCTTGACCACACGCGTCTGGCTCTCGCGCGTGATCTGGATTGGCCCCGCCGTCTCCGTTACATGCGCCACCTCGCTGAGCGGCACAATTTTGCCGGCAGGTGTTTTGAGCGGCACGTGCAGAATGTCGCTTAGCTCGTCGCGATCGGCGCGATCCAGCTTCACGCGCACATCCGTTTCGTCACCCGCGTGGCGGTAGCGCGTGGCCACTTTGCCTAAAGTCGCGGTCTGCACGGCATCTGCCACCAGCGCAACCGGCAAACCCAGTCGGGAAGAGCGCTCACGGTCGATCATCAGCCGGTACTCCGGCTTCGACTGGCGCAGGCTCACGTCCACATCGCGGATGCCGGGCACGTTCGAGATCAGTGTCGCCACAGCTTCGGCCATGCTCCGGAGGCGATCCAGATCTTTGCCGAAAATCTTGATCTCGATCGGGCTCAACGTTTCCTGTCCCAGAAACTGGCCGGACATGTCCACGGCTTCGATTTTAGCCCCTTTGATGCGTGGCAGTTTGTGCCGCAGGTCCTCCAGAAGCTCGTCCGAGCTCCTTTTGCGCTCTTTCTTGGGCTTAAGATTCAACCAGATGAATGCCTCGTTCGGACCCTGTGGAGCGTTGCCTCCGGCCAGATTCAGCGCGTTCTCCTCATCCACGCCTACCGTTGCAATGAACGTGCGCACCTCGGGCTGGCTCGACGTGATCTTCTCCGCCAGCTTCGTGATCCGGTTCGTCTCCTCCAGCGCCGTCCCCACCGGCAGCTTGATCCGGACCATCGCCATGGTCTGGTCCATCTTCGGCAGGAACTCGACGCCCAGCAGCTTGGTCAGGCCGATCGACAGCAAGAACGCCAGGAAAACAACCAGCAGAAAACGTCCACGATGCTTCAGAATCCATCGTAGCCACTCCTCGTAGCGCTGCCGCAGCCGGTCGATGAACCGCCCGTGCGTGATGCCCGCCAGTTTCCCGTGGATGTCCTTCTCGCGGAAAATTGTCGCGGCCATCATGGGAACGAGTGTCAGGCTCACAAACAGCGAAGCAAAAAGGGCAAACGCGATCGTCAACGCGAGCCCCCGCGACATCTGGCCAGCGATGCCTCCCACGAACACCATCGGGAAAAACACGGCCACGGTGGTGAGCGTGGACGCCGTGATGGCCATTCCAACCTCTGTGGCTCCGATCTTCGCCGCCTCGAAACGGTTTTTCCCCAGCTCGAGATGTCGGAAAGTGTTTTCGATTACAACCACGGCGTTGTCCACGAACATCCCCACCCCGAGCGCCAGGCCACCGAGGGTCATTAGGTTTAACGTGTAGCCAGCGCTGTAAAGGGCGATGAAAGTGGCGATGATGGAAAGCGGAATCGCCAGGCTGATGATGAGCGTGGGTCGCCAGTTGCGCAAGAACAGGTAAATCATGAACATGGCCAGCAGGCCGCCAACGATTGCGTTACTGCTGGTTCGGTGAGTGATGCGCTCGATCATCTCCGACACATCCCAGGCCAGGTAAAACTTGATTCCCGGCGGCAGGGTCTGCTTCATTTCCTCCAGACTCTTCTTGACGGCCCGGGCCACATTCACCGAGTTTGCACCAGAACGCTTCCGGACCATCATGAACACGCCCTTCTGCCCCTGAACCCGGGTGTGCTGCCGAATCTCTTTGTAGCTGTCGCGAACCTTGGCAATGTCGCGCAAGTGGATCGGGTTCCCGAGCCGCGAAGCACCGACGATGGTCGAAGCGATGTCGTCCAGCGAGCGGAACTCACCCACCGTGCGGACGCGAAACTCGGTGTAGCCGTCCACCAGGTAGCCGCCAGGCAGCGTCAGATTAGCCGCGCGCAGTGCTTTCACCACGTCGGAAAGGGCCAGACCGCGCGATTCGAGTGCTGCTTTGTCCACCGAAACAGCGATTTCGCGAACCTCGGGCGACTCGACCACGCAGGATGCCACCCCGTCGATCCGTTCCAGGCGGTTGGCGATGTTGTCCTTCACGTAGTCAGTGAGATCCTTGATCTCCATGTTCCCGACCACGCCGTAACCAAGGATCGGAAACTGAGACACGTTGAATTTCACCACTAAGGGATCGCTGGCGTCTTCGGGGAGAAATTGGCGGAAAAGCCCAAGCCGGTCGCGGATGTCCTGAGCCGCGAAATCCAGATTGGTCCCCCACTCGAACTCCACCATCACGATCGAGGCGCCCTCCTGCGAAATCGACGTCACCTTCTTGACGCGGTTGACCTGGCTGACGATCTCTTCCACAGGTCGTGTCAGCAAGGTCTCCACATCCTCAGGAGAGGCTCCGCTGTAGGTGGTGATGACCGACACCACGGGGTAGTCAATGTCGGGCAGCAAGTCGAGCCCAAGTTTGAAGAAAGAAATGGAGCCAACCACCACGATGATGGCCATCACCATGGCCGTTGTGACCCGTCGTTTGACCGCAAGTTCAGGCAAGGACATCTTGAAACCTCCTCGCGAATCCTCGCAAGCACCGCTGCGCTACGAGGCGATGGTTTTCAGTGTTCTTAAATCAACCCAGCGCTGAAAAAGCCAAACCCGTGTCCACGCCTCCAGTACTGCGGCGAATGCGAAATCCCATTTCGCACCGCTCCGTCGTCATTTGCAGCAGAACCCACAGCGCATGACAAACCCGGGCGCCCTGCCGCTCGCTGGCACGAACTCATTCTGATCACGGCTGGGCGCCATTCCGTTGAGTCTGGACGACCACCGGCGTCCCGTCGGCGAGCCCGTAGTTGCCCTCCACAATCACCGCTTCACCAGGGCGCACGCCGTCCAGAAGCTCCACTTCGTCTTTGTTCTTGAGTCCAACCCGAACTCTTCGCTCTTTGGCCACGTTGTTCTCCAC
>JAADFT010000310.1 GCA_013152765.1 Calditrichota bacterium
GATTTGATCTCGGGTGTAGAGGCTTTGGCGGCAAAGCCGCCTCCTACAACGGGAAAGGGAGATTCGATCGGTTGCGAAAAGGCCTAAGCTGAGCAAATGTTTTTCCCGTTGAGGTTCGCAGATCTGCGGCCTCCCGGCGGGCTGAGCCCGCGTGAGCGGGCGGATCTCCGGCGTAGCACGGGGATTCGACCCCTGGGTGGAGAGATTCGGCGGCAGAGCCGCCTCTTACAACAGGAATCAGGGGGTGTGGAAAGGTTCACACAAGCTCTTGTGTAGCAAACAGGGAGACTCACTGATGCAACGGAGACTCGTCAGCTTCATTGTGTCCGCCTTTCTGCTGATTCAGGTCACCGGAGCACTGGCAGGCACAACCGGAAAAATCACCGGACGCGTGGTGGACCAGCAGACTGGCGAACCGCTCCCGGGTACAAATGTGCTCCTCGAAGGCACAACCATGGGAGCCGCCACCGATGCCGACGGCTACTACGTGATCCTCAACGTGCCTCCGGGAACCTACACCATGCGCGTGACCATGATCGGGTACGCGCCCCATCGGGTTACCGGTGTCCGCGTGGTGATCGACCAGACCACGGTGGTGAACGTGAGCCTGACGCCGCAGGTCATTGAAGGCCGGGAAGTCGTGGTTGAGGCCGAGCGGCCAGTGGTAGAGAAGGACGTTGCTGCCACCAAGAAGAACATCTCGTCGGACGTTGTGGAGCAGCTCCCTGCCGCCGACGTCCGCGACGTGCTCGGGCTGAGCGTGGGAGTCACGACCAACCTGTCCATCCGCGGCAGCGCATCCAACCAGGCGCTGTTCATGGTAGATGGAATTGTGCTGCGCGACGAACGTAACAATCAGCCCATCACCTCGGTGCCGCTGAGCGCCGTGCAGGAAATCGCCGTACAGACCGGAGGTTTTGGGGCGGAGTACAACAACGTCCGGTCGGGCATTGTGAACGTGGTTACGAAAGAGGGCAGCAGAAACAGCTACGCGGGCACGATCACCTTCAAGTACCGTCCCGCAGCGCCGAAGCACTTCGGCATCTCGCCGTACGATCCGAATTCCTACTGGCTAAGACCCTACCTCGACCCCGACGTGTGCTGGACGGGCACGGCCAACGGCGCCTGGGACGAGTACATGCAGCGTCAGTACCCGAATTTCGAGGGCTGGGTTGCGGTATCCGAACGCACGCTGCAGGACGACGACCCGTCCAACGATCTCACCCCGGAAGCCGCGCAGAGGCTGTTCCGCTGGCAGCACCGAAAACAAGGCGACATCAAGAAGGGCGACTACTACGTGGACGGCGGCTTCGGCGGACCGGTCCCGGGCATTGGGCATCGCCTTGGCGACCTGCGTTTCTACGCTTCGTTCCTCCGCCGCCGCGACATGTACCTTTTCCGCCTCTCTCGCGAGGCTCTGGAAACGCAAAGCACCATGCTGAAACTCACGTCCGACATCACGCCGTCCATGAAGCTTTCCGTGACCGGGCTGTACGGTGAAACCCACGGCACAACGCGTTCGCGCTCGGGCGGCACAGCCATGATGCAAAGCACTTACGACATCGCCAGCGCCCTCAACATGGCCGGGTTCACCGTGCCCTGGCGCATTTACACCGACATCTACTGGTGTCCCACATCCCGCTTTTTCCATTCCTTTGCCGCCAAATTCACGCACGTGTTGAGCCCCACAACCTACTACGAGGTCCAGCTCAAACGCGTTGGCAGGAAGTACTTCACCATGCCGGGCAGGTTACGTGACAAAACCAAGAAGTACGAAATCTTCCCGGGCTATTTCGTGGACGAGGCTCCTGAGGGCTTCGAAGAGCAACCCGTGTTCGGGATCGGCGACTACCTGGGCATGGGTGGGGCAGTCAGCACTTCGCGCGACTACAGCCGGGTGGCCGCTTACACCTTGAAAGCGGACCTGGTGAGCCAGGTAACGCGAAACCACGAAATCAACACAGGCCTGCAGATCGTGTACGACCGGTTCAACATGTCCTTCGGCATGGTGAACAAGTTTCTGCCCGAAGGCAACACCTGGACCAAAATCGACCGGAATCCCTACCGGGCCTCTGTGTACTTCCAGGACAAACTGGAGTACCAGGGTTTCATCGCCATCATGGGCGGCATTCTGGACTACACGAACCCGAACGGCAACTGGTACGACGTGGATCCCTACGACCGGGCGTTTTTCTCCGAAAAGTTCTCGCCCGATCTGGAAGCACAGTTCCTGACCAAGAAAGCGAAGCCTCGCCTGACGCTTAGCCCACGTTTGGCCATTTCGCACCCGATCACCGAAAGCTCGAAGCTGTACTTCAATTACGGTCACTACCGCGAGGTGGCCACCTCTGAACGGCTTTACCGCGTGCAGCGCGACCTGCGCAACAAAGTGGATTACATCGGCGACCCGACACTGCCCCTGGCGAGGACGGTCGCCTACGAGCTCGGCTACGACCAGGCGCTCCTGCGCAACTACCTGCTGCACATTTCCGCCTACTACAAGGACATCTCGAACCAGGAGTTCTGGGTCCGTTACATCAGTTTCGACGGCAAGGTGAACTACCGCAAGCTCACCGCCAACAGTTACGAGGACATTCGAGGGTTCGAAATTGACCTGACCAAGATGTGGGGCGACTGGCTGACGGGAGACATCAACTACGAGTACCGCGTTGGTACGGGCGGCTACTTCGGATCTGCCTACTACTACGAGAACCCCGCCGAACAGCGCGAGTACCTGCGACGCAATCCCAAGCAATTCAAACCACGGCCGCAGCCTCGCATCAAGGCCATCATCGGGGTCCACACACCCATGAACTACGGTCCCACGATCCTGGGGCAAAAGCCACTGGGTGGCTGGTTCGCGAACTTCATTGGCCGCTGGACTTCGGGAAGGTGGTTCACCTGGAATCCCAACAACGTTCCGGGCATCGAGTACAACGTGAAATGGCGCAACTACACCAACGTGGATCTCAAGATTTCCAAGCTGCTGCGCTTCGGCAACATCGATTTGAAACTCTTTCTCGACGTCTACAACCTGTTCAACACACGGCACTTCTCCGGCGTGTCCTTCTCCGATTTCTACGACTACCAGTACTACATGAAATCGCTGCACCTGCCGGCCGACGTGGCCGAACCGTTAGGCTACGGCAACATTCCAGGCAACGACAAGCCCGGAGACTACCGCAAGGAAGGCGTTGAGTACGTGCCGATGGAGTGGACGGCTTCTACGGCCGATCTTCTGAACCCGAATCCCCGTGCGATTTACTACGACGCCAGCACCAAGAAGTACATGCAGTACGTCGACAACCAGTGGGTGGAGGTCGACCAGGGCAAAATCAAGAAGATTCTGGACGACAAGGCCTACATCGACATGCCAAACCAGACGTTCATCACGTTTCTGAATCCTCGCAGTGTGTTCTTCGGGATCACGTTGAGCTGGCATTTCTAATTGAGCCGAAGCCAGTGAGACGGTGAATGCCCGGTAAGCAGTTTGTGGCTGTTACCCACAGCCCCGGCAAGCCGAGTGAAAGCCAAGCAGTCGGCTCGGCCGCAGATCGAGCGAGAAACGGACTTTCAGCGAAGGGTAGTGCCATGATCAAGAAACCAGCCTGGCTGCACGTTGCACTTCTTCTGGCAGGTCTCTCGTTTGCTTTCAGCAGCCGCGCTCTTGCTGACGAAACCAAGTGGATCGCCGTCGGCATGCTCCACGACTGGTACTCGAGCGCTGGCTGCGAAATCGAAGTCGGACGAACTCACCTTATTTCGGACCAGCAGGACGGCTTGCGCTGGCCAGCGCAGTTCCGCTACCAGGACTGCAAGGCCGCCAAGGCCCTGTGGATCGGCGCCACGGACTACTACGATCCGCTTGTGGACCGCACTTTCAAGGTGAAAGTGGTCCACGTTGGCCCTCGTGTGCTCGACGAAGAACACGAATTCATGCCAGTCGAGTTCAAAATGATTGGCCGTTTCGATCACCCACTCGTCATCGTGGACGGCGTGCCAGCCGGTCGTCTCGACTACATGGACGAGGTAGACGAATTCGACCCCACGCTGGTCA
>JAADFT010000311.1 GCA_013152765.1 Calditrichota bacterium
CAACCCGGCCGCTGGCGCGCCACGGTGAACCGGGCCAGGAGAAGCTGACATTCGAAACCGTGGCAAAGATCCGCGCCGTAGCGGAGCGGTTGGGTGTCCCAATGGCTGACCTGTCGCTGGCCTGGCTGCTGAAGCAACCTGGCGTGACGTCTGTGCTTGTCGGCGCCCGGAACCCGGAGCAACTTCGAGAGAACGCGCGGGCTGCCGAACTGAGCTTGTCCGAAGAGGTTGTGCAGGAACTTTCCCGAATTACCGAGCCGTTGAAGGAAGCGTTTGGTCCCAACCCGGACATGTGGCAGGGGAAGTCGCGGTACCGGTAGGTGACCGCCCGGTTTTGCAGCAATCGAATCGCGCCACGGAAGGGTTGATTTGTGCGCGGTTTCCGGGCCCAGGTTTTGCGGGGGACTGACTGACCTGCAGAGCGTGTCCGGGTATTCGTGCCACTTCAGGTGGGTGTGCATCCGGAGCAACGGAAGACCTGAGAAGCAAAACGGGGTGAGAGCGTGGCCGGAGACAAAGCGAAGGAATTGCGTCAGGACCAGCGAGTCCTGGAGCAGCGCGCGTCAGCCCTGAAGTCGCTGGGAAAGGCACGGTCCCGACTGCGAATCGCACTGGCCCTGGTGCTGGTCACGCCTTTAGGTTTCGGCTTCAAGTTCTACCGCGGGCCCGGACACGTGTGGTTCAACGACTACGGAGCTGGACTGCTGTACGAAGTGTTCTGGATCCTCGTTTTTCTCTTCTTCTGGCCCACCAAGCGTGCTCTCCGACGCATTTCTGCCTGGGTCTTGGTTGTAACCTGCGCTCTTGAAACACTCCAACTCTGGCATCCACCATTTTTGGAACTGATCCGCAGCACTTTCTTGGGCCGTGCTCTGATTGGCACCAGTTTCGTCTGGTGGGATTTCCCGCACTACGTGGTTGGGACGGCGCTCGGTTACGCTCTCGGCCTTTTGCTGTTGAGTGGAAGCAGCGGCGAACTTCTTGGCGAGGGAACGGGTTAGACAAAATGCCGCAGCGGGAGCCTGCAAACAGCCGCGAAAGTTTCCTTTGCGCGCTGTTCGGCCATGTGCCTGGCGCTCTTTTCCAGTAGTACGGAATCGTTCTGTTTGTTGGGGCAACGAGAACAGGAGGGTAGGGATGCGCAGACCACGAGAAGTGTCTCGACGTGAGTTCGTGAGAACAAGCCTTGCGGGAGGGCTGGCCTTCGCAATTCCCCGTTTCGGTGGAGCTGGCGAAGAGGACCAGCGCAAAGAGCCTCCAAAAGTGCAGTACCGCACCCTTGGGCGTACGGGGTTGAAGGTTTCGGTAGTCGGTCTCGGGGCCATGCGAACGTCAGACCCGAACGTGATCCATCACGCACTTGACCTGGGCGTGAACTACATCGACACGGCTTGTTGCTACATGGACGGCAACAACGAGGTCATCGTCGGCAGCGTTCTCAAAACGCGTCGGAAGGACACCTACATTGCCACAAAGGTTCACATTGCCTCCGAAGAGAAGATGATGGCCTCCGTCGAGCGCAGCCTGAAACGCCTGCAAACGGACGTCATCGACGTCATCCAGTTGCACAGCATGAAAAAGCGGAAGCACGTGCTGAACGAAACAGCCATGAACGCACTGGACAAGATGCGCAAGAAAGGCTACGTGCGTTTTGTCGGCTTTTCGACGCACAAAAATCAGGTGGAGTGCATCGACGCAGGCATCGAATCGGGATTCTACGACATGGTGCTGGTGACGTACAGTTTCAAGACGGACCCCGAGATTGAGAAGGCCATCGCGCGGGCTGCCAAGGCCGGGATGGGTGTCGTGGCGATGAAAACCCAGGCTGGCGGCTACAAGAAGCACGATCTGGGCGACTGGAGTCCACACCAGGCGGCACTGCGTTGGGTGCTGAGAAATCCGAACGTGGCCACGACGATCCCGAGCATGGTCAGCTTCGCTCAGGTGGACGAGAACGTCGCGGTGATGGGCACCAAGTTTGGAGCGCGCGACGCGGAGCTGCTGGAACGCTACGGACAGCTCATCGATCGGGAGGTCTGTCGCTTCTGCCAGAACTGCGACGACCGCTGTCCGTCCGGCGTTTCGTTGATCGACGTGAACCGCGTGTTGATGTATGCCGAAGGCTACGGCGACATGGACCTGGCCTTGCGCACGGCGAGGCACGAGGGCATTGCCGACATGCTGCAGGCCTGCGCGGGGTGTCCGGAGTGCCTGGTCAGGTGCGACTTTGGGCTTGAGTTAACGGAGCGAGTGCGACGGGCGAGAGAGCTTGTAGGAGCACTGGCATGAGAGGGATCAAGCTGATTGTTGGTGTCGCTCTTGTTGTGAGTTTTGGCCTGCCCGGCGGACCGGGTGCGTGCGCAGCGCCCGCCGACACAGTGGACGCGCTCCTGCCGCAGGTTCCCGGCTGGAAACTGGCTGAAGCCCCTGAAACCTACACCCCTGACAACTTGTTCGACTACATCGACGGAAACGCCGAGCTCTACCTGTCGTACGGTTTCAAGCGACTGGTCAGTGCCATGTACGTCCCGGAGAGCGGCAACGAAGACGAGGCGATCGTGGTGGACGTGTACGACCAGGGCACGCCGCTGGGAGCATTCGGCCTTTACTCCAGCATGTGTCGGCCCGGTTTGTCGTACGCGGAAATCGGTTGTGAAGCCATCGTTTCGCCGCTCCAGGTGCGATTCTGGCAGAACCGCTTCGAGGTGGAGATCAACGGAGCGGACGAGTCGCAGGCTGCGTTGCTCAAAGAGTTCGCGCGAGCCGTGTCCGCAAAGCTGCCGGCATGTAAAGAGATCCCCGAGCTCAAATGGCTGCCCGAGGAAGGTCAGATGCCCCACACCCTGAAGTACGTCGCAGACGGCTTCCTTGGCCAGAGTTTCCTTCCGGGTGGATTCGAAGCTCAGTACAAGGTGGACGGTGCAGTTGTCACGGCCTTCGTGACGCGCTGTTCCGCGCCGGACTCTGCGCAGACCTGTCTCCGCCGGTACGTTGCCACTCTGGGCAAATTCGAAGGCGCGGTAGCGAGGCAGGAAGGGCAGTTCTGGGAAGTGGTCCACAAGTACGTTGGGCATGTCTGGGTTTCAGCAGAGGGCCCCTGGTTTTTCGGCGCTCGCTGCGAGACCGAAAGCGCTGCTGCCAGGAAAATGGCCGAGCACCTGCGGGAAAGACTGAGGAAAATCGCAGAAGCAACGGAGTAGTACGAAAAGGCGTGGCTACGGGGGCGCTGACGGTCGGAAACCGCTGACCAATTCGGGTGAAAAGCTGGTTGCTTCTTGAATCCGCTTCAGCGGATTTCTGTGTGTGGTAACCCGGCGATTCCAATTCCGGGCCGGAATGGTTCGTGAATTCTGCAAAAAAAACGAGGCCCCGACTGAGCGGGGCCTCGTGTGTTTCTGGGGACGCCGAGTTGTTTTACTGCTCCGGGTACGGCGGCATGTAGGGCGGCCGAGGCGGAAAGGTCTTCGGTTCCTTCCTGATTTTTTCCATGATCACTTCGATCGCCTTCTCGAGTTGCGGATCTCGCCCCTTGACCACCAGGTCCGGCCGATTGTCCACTACGATGTCCGGATCCACGCCGTGGTTCTCGATCACCCACTTGGAGTCCAGGCCGTAGATGGAAAACTCGGGCACGGTGATGTAGCCGCCGTCCAGTAGTCTCAGGTAGCCGCGAATGCCGCGCACGCCACCCCAGGTCCGCGTGCCAATGACGGGACCGAGTTTGTACTTCTGGAAGTAGTACGGGAAGATGTCGCCGTCGGAGGCTGAGTAGTGGTTGCAGATAGCGACCAGGTGACCGTGGAAGACATTTTCGGGAATCGGGTGGTCCGCTGCGTTGCGGCTCATGCCCATCCCGACCAGCA
This sequence comes from Calditrichota bacterium, assembly GCA_013152765.1. Taxonomy (GTDB): domain Bacteria; phylum Zhuqueibacterota; class Zhuqueibacteria; order Oleimicrobiales; family Geothermoviventaceae; genus Geothermovivens. The sequence continues at coordinate 3,864 of JAADFT010000311.1, forward strand.
CCCGGCGCAGACGCTCCAGGATCAAGTAATCCACGAAGCCGCCGCCGTTGTAACGGACGTCGATGATGAGCCCCTTCTTACGGATTTGCGGGTAGAACTCCTCGATGAACTCGTTCAGGCCACGCGAACTCATGTCGGACAGGTAGATGTACCCAACCTGCCCCTTTGTCGCGTTTTCGAC
>JAADFT010000312.1 GCA_013152765.1 Calditrichota bacterium
AACTGGCCATCCTGGAAATCGCAAGCGTCACGAGCTCGGGAGTTGTTTCCGTTGCGCTTGCGCTCCTGGGCTTTGGGGTCTGGAGCCTGGTCTGGGGCTCGGTACTGACGCAGCTTGTCCAGACCGTTCTGCTGTGGATCTTCGTGCCCTGGAAGCCGCACCTCCTGTTCGACTGGCAGGAATTCAAGGGTCTGCTCACGTTTGGGGCCAACGTACTCGGGACGAACGTAGCTGTTTACGTGAACACGAACGTGGACTACGTGGTCGTCGGAAGGACTTTGGGCTCTGAACCGCTGGGCTACTACACGATTGCTTTCAACATGGTGACCCTGCCCGTCTACCGGCTGGCGGGGATTGTGTCCAAGGTTGCTTTCCCAACGTTTTCCCGCGTGCAGCACGATCTCGCGCGGTTCCGTCAGGGCTACCTGGAGGCCATTCACTACATCTCGATGGCCATTTTCCCGCTCCTCACGGGGTTAATGATCTTTGCGCCGGAATTCGTGCAGGTGGTGCTCGGCCCCAAGTGGTTGCCTGCCACGGTGCCCATCCAGGTGCTGTCGATCATGGCCCTGCTCAAGTCGGTTGGCACAACCAAGGGAGCAGTGCTCCTGGCCAGAGGCCGGGCCGACATCGAGCTGAAGTGGAACCTTGCCTACCTTGGTCCCTTTGTGGCAGCGCTGGTTGTTGGGACGCGCTGGGGACTGGTTGGTGTTGCGGTGGCGTACGTGGTTGTCTACACCCTCGCTTTCCCGATCATCCAGGGCATTACCAACCGCACTATTTCCCTCCCGTGGCGCGATTTCTTCCGCGCCCTCGCCACCGTTCGAGGCTTCGTTGGGCCTGGCCGCCGTCTCACTTCTCTGGAAGTTCTGGATTGGTCCCGTTCTTGCAACGGGAGCGGTGCCTTTGCTGATCGGCGGAGCGCTCCTCGGAGGTTCAGCTTACTTTCTGCTTCTTCTCAAGCTTGAAAAAGGCCTGTTGCACCAGGTGAAGCAACTGGTGTCACAAAGAGAGACACCTCCCGAGAACACTGTTCTGCCGGAAGCCGAGACGCTGCGGTAGACCGGGCGGGGAGCCGCCTGGACATGGCCGCAGGAAGCGACCGAGGAGTGTTCGCAGCTCCTGGTCAAGCAAGGGCAGTTGGACCTGTGGCACGCCGTGATCACGGAGTCGCGTGTACACGGGCTTTTTGCAGGTGCCACTTCAGGAACGTGGTCCGGCAGCCGATCTTCTGGAAGGAGCGGACACAGACAGCGAGAGCGACAACAGCCAGCGAGACAGCATGCGAATTGCGATCATGGGCACGCGGGGCATCCCCGCGAACTACGGAGGTTTTGAGACTTTCGTTGAAGAGATGGCCCCACGGCTTGTCGAGCGAGGCCACGAGGTGACCGTCTACGGTCGCTCCAACAATGTCAAGTGGTCTGAGCCCACGTACAAGGGGGTCAGGCTCTTCATTCTGCCCACTGTTCCGCACAAATACTTCGACACAGTGGCTCACACGTTCTTCAGCGCGCTGCACGGATTCTGGCGGCGCTACGACGTGGTGTTGATTTGCAACAGCGCCAACACGATTTTCACGCCCATTCTTCAACTTTCCGGGAAAAAGGTGGCCGTCAACGTCGACGGGCTGGAGTGGAAGCGCAAGAAGTGGAACGCGCTCGGCAAGGCATTCTACCGGATTTCCGAGATGCTTGCCGTGGTGCTGCCGGATGAGGTGGTCACGGACGCACGAGAGATCGAGCGTTACTACTGGCAGAAGTACCGGAAGCGCTCCACCTTCATCCCTTACGGGGCGCCGTCCGGACCCGTCCACACTCGGAAAATTCTGGATGAATTGGGACTCAAAGGGCGGGACTACGTGCTGTACGTCAGCCGGATGGAACCGGAGAACAACGCGCTGGAGGTGGTTCGAGCCTTTGAAAAGGTGAAGACCGACAAACGGCTGGTCATGGTCGGCGACGCTCCCTACAGCACGGACTACATCCGCCAGTTGCGCTCGACGCGGGACCCGCGCATCATTTTCACTGGCTACGTGTTTGGCCAGGGGTACCGCGAGCTGCAGTCCAACGCGTACGTGTACGTCCAGGCGACCGAAGTCGGAGGGACGCACCCGGCATTGCTGGAGGGAATGGGATTTGGCAACTGTGTGCTGGCCAACGATGTCCCGGAGCACCGGGAAGTGCTGGGCGACGCGGGAATCTACTTCGAAGTCCACAAAGACGGTGACCTGGCTGCCAAACTGCAGTGGGTGCTGGACAACCCAGACATTGTTGAGCAGTACCGCGGGCGCGTGAGAGATCGGGTGCAGGCGCGCTACACCTGGGACTTGGTAACGGACCGCTACGAAGCCCTTTTCAAGCGCATGCTGAGAGAGGGTAGGAGGCCGTAAGAAGCGGATGGCCACGCGAAAGAACAAAAATGCCGACGTACTCGTTGTGATTCCCGCTTTCAACGAGGAGAAAAACGTCGGCACGGTCCTGCGCAAACTTCGCAGCTTGCCTGAGCCTCCGGACGTGGTTGTGGTGAACGACGGCTCCAGGGACAGGACCAGCGAGGTCGCCAAGCGCGAAGGCGCAAGGGTGATCGATTTGCCGGTCAACCTGGGGATCGGTGGCGCCGTCCAAACGGGATTTCGTTACGCCGTACGCAAAGGCTACCGTTACGCCGTGCAGCTCGATGCCGACGGCCAGCACGATCCCGAGGAATTGCACCGCATCCTGGATCCGGTACGGACGGGTGAGGTGGACATCGCCATCGGGTCCCGTTTCGTGGCGGACACCGGTTACCGCGCTCCACTCATGCGGCGGATTGGCATGGTGATTCTGGCCGGCTTCATTTCCAGGATTGTGGGTTGTCCCGTGCGCGACAGCACGTCCGGTTTCCGGGCTTACAACCGGCAGGCTTTTACGTTTCTGGCCGAGCACTACCCCGTCGATTACCCCGAGCCGGAAGCCGTTGTTCTTCTGGCGCGAAACGGCTTCCGCATTGCCGAAGTGCCGGTGAAGATGCACGAACGTCTCAACGGCACGTCCTCGATCGACACGGGACGCTCTGTTTACTACATGATCAAAGTGCTGCTGGCTGTGTTCGTGGAATCGTTGCGCACGCGGTTGCGGGTGGAGGAAGGAGCGACGGCGTGAACTACCGGATCCAAATCTTCGCCATCATTGGCGCTCTGGTGGCGGTGGGTTTGATTTTCGAGCTCATCCGCAAGCGCAAACTGCTGGAGCAGTACTCGATCCTGTGGTTCGTGTCGGCCGTGATCCTGATCGTGCTGGCCGTGTGGCGGGATTTGCTCGAAGTGATCGCCCGCATCATGGGCGTCTACTACGCGCCATCAGCACTGTTCTTGATCGCCCTTTTCCTGGGCGTGATTCTCTTCGTTCACTTCACGTTAGTGATTTCCAAGCTCACCCGGCAAAACGTGCGACTCGCGCAGGAACTGGGGCTTCTTCGCGCCGAACTGGAGGAGCTGAGAAAGTCTGGCTCCAGCAGCGAGACGGGTGAAACGCGGGAGGAGAATGAGAAAAGCGACAATCGAAAATAGCCTGCGGTGGTTGGACGAGCACAGTAAGCAGCTCCTGATTGCTGCTGTGCTCGTGGGACTGGTCCTGCGGCTGGGTTTTGTCCTTGCCTTCCCCCAGATTGGCCGCATCGAGGGAATGGACGCTTTCGAGTACCACCGCATTGCCGTGAATTTGCTCGACGGGCGCGGCTACAGCCAAGATGGAACGCACCCGACCATTTTTGTGGCCCCCGGTTACCCCATCTTTTTGGCTGGCATTTACGCTGTGTTCGGTCAGGATCCGTACCGGGCCAAGGCTGTGCAGACCTTCCTCGGGGCTCTGCTGATCCTGATCGCCTACGGTTTTGCGCGGGAGGTTCTGCCGCGCTGGGGAGCTGTTCTGGTGGCCTGGGTTGTAGCAGTTTTCCCGGATCTTGTTGTCATCAGCAACTACCTGTACACGGAAAACCTCTTTGTTCCCCTGTTTCTGCTCAGCCTCTGGCTTACCCACCGTGCCTGGCGTAAGCAATCTCTGGCTCTGGCAGGGCTGGCGGGCCTTACCTTCGCATTGGCCACGCTTACGCGGGGCACGTCGATGTTGCTCCCCGTGCTGTTTGCCGGGTTGTACCTGCTTCTCGATCGCTTCCGCTGGCGTACGGTGGCGCTCAGCGCCGTGCTGGTGGCCGTGTTCGTTGCCGGCATGGTGCCGTGGACCCTTCGAAACAAACGCGAGTTCGGCGCTTTCATCCCGGTGGCTGTTGGCACTGGCGACGTGCTCTTTACGGGCAACTACCTGCCGTTCGACGGCGAGTACCGCTACGAAGCCACCCGCGCCTTGATCGACAGCCTGACGCTTGGGATGCCGCTGGTTGAAAGGGATCAGGTTCTCCGCAAGGCCGCCCTGACGAGCATCAAGGCGCACCCGGCAGCAACTGCGTGGCTCACTTTCCGGAAATTCTTCCGCTTTTGGCTGCGGATTTACGAGAATGTTCCGAGCGGGAAACCCCGCCAGACGAACTGGTTGATTTCGCTGCCGCTCGCGTTGAGTTACTACCCGCTCCTGCTTCTTAGCCTGGTCGGCGTGTGGGCGGTGCGCATCGCCTGGCGGCAGTGGGCAGACGTGCTGCTCACCTTGCTTTACTTCGGTGGAATTCACGCCGTGCTTTTGCCGATTCCACGTTACCGCATGCCCATCATCCCGCTGATGGCCATGCTGGCCGTGGCAGCGGTCTGGTACTGGCTTGCAGATCGGCGAACGGACGTGGAAGTGCCTAAGGCTGAAGCGGAGGAGGTCACGGTATGACGGCGCGGCAAATCGCCCTGGCTTTGTTCGTGG
>JAADFT010000313.1 GCA_013152765.1 Calditrichota bacterium
ACGAAGTCCCCGAACTGTGAGGTACTGACGCAGAAAAACCGAACCAGAAGGTCTCGTGAAATCCCCCGCCAGCATGCTCCAGCTAAAAGGTCGGCACCCGCATCGCACCTGCGTCAACAGCGCGCTCAGTGCGTGCGTCGCTGTCCCGCCGACTCGCCAGTGTCCCGGGTGTTTTTGGACTGACCTCCTTTTGACAACGCCGCGGTCAACCCGTTCCCCACCACGAGGTGGCGCTCCGCCACCGCGCCCAAGAGGTTGACGTCGAACAGGGCAAGCCTCTTTCTGTAGGGCAAATCCAGTAGCAGAGAAGTCTCCAAAGCAGACGCGTCTCCGCCGGGACCAACTGCCAAACAGCGTCTGACGGCCGCTCCTCTCCGCGGTGCGTTTACCGCTGGACCCAGCGGAACCTGGAATGCGCAGGGGAGCGCAGGGCTACGCGGTTTTTCCGCTTTACAGAGCCTCCTCACCACGTCCGGGGAAACTGCCTTCCCGTCCGGCGGCGCTGCGCCTGCAAAGGCAGACGCAACGCCCCAGGCAGTCCCGGGAAACACCCAACCGAAAACTCAGTACTTCAACCGCAGAGTTTTGATTTCGAACGGCTTCAGGTCGACATTCACTTCGTTGCCGTTCACCTTGTAACTGGTGGTCGGCACAAAGCGGTCCCACTCCATCAAGTCGGTCTCGCTGACGGCGTCCGGCGCCTTGGCCAGTTTCAGCCGGGCCTTCGCCGGTCGTCCGCCGATTTCCACCAGACGCACGATCACGTCGTCGTTGTCTTCCGCACGCTTCACGGCCCCGACGATCACGTCGCTGGGCTCCACTTCCACGAGGCCACGTTCGGGCGGCAGCTCACCCTCGTGTTTCTTTTCGCACAACGGCAACAGCGCGTAGTTGAAGTTGTAGCCGCGGCGCACCGCCTTGCCCTCACGCCAGTCGCCCTTGTGCGGCACTAAAGCATACCGCACGTGGTGAATGCCAACGATGGGCTCGTCCGACTGGTCTGTCCACATTTCGGGAGTGCGCGGGTAGCCTCGACGGGCACCGCGCACCAGGCTGATTCGCAGGGTGTCGCCCGCGAAAGAGTGCCCGTACTTGCTGTCGTTCAGCAGCGTCGCGCCGAACTTGCCGCTGCGGTCGGTGAGATCCGTCCAGCGCAAGGCAGCGACCTCAAACTTCAGCTGGTCCGCCGGTTCCCAGCCCCGGCGAGGAAACTCGAGCTTCGTCTTCACCGGCTGCTTGATCAGGTGCGAGAACCGCTGAATCACAGCGTACGGGATCTCGTAAGTAGCGTAATCGTTCTTCGCCGCCAGCGGAAAAGCCACCTTGGCGAATTTGTAATGCTCGTGCCAGTCGGCACGGAACTCGAAGTCCACTTTGTCGGAACCAGCGTACAGAATCACGTCCTGCCAGAAGGTGGACTTGTCGTACTTCTTGGTGATCCGGATTCGCGCCCGGACCGGTCCACTCTCCACAACCTCTACGCTCTCGGGTTTGTCGAGCAGCGTGCGCGCTCCCAGGTAGATGTTCCACGCCGGCTCACCACCGGGAGCGTTCGGCGGGCGGTCTTCGAAGACCTCCAGCAAGTTGCCCATCGCCCCCTTCGCGAGCGTCTCCCGCTTTTGCTGCTTGTCGTAGACACTGCGCACGAAACCGGTGGTCTTGTCGACTTCGACCCGCAGCCTGCCGTTCTCAAGCACCAGACCTTTGACAGAAAGGTCCGTTTTGGCCGCCGACGGCTCTACCCCTTTCTGCAGAAAGTACGTTTTGTACCCAACACCAGGCACGTCTTCGGCGAGGAAGACCAGCTCTTTCTTGCCGTCTTCTTCGATGATCTGCGCGGGAACTTCCGTCCCCGAGCGCGTCAGCACGCGTGCCGGGCCACCCAGCTTGGCGAGATCGATTTTCATCACGTCGGTTCGGGACCACGCCAGAGGGTTGAAAACCATCAGCGCCACGTCGCCAGGGCCACGCGTGTCGGCCTGTCCAGCAATGGTGGCGAGGGCATTCTTGAGCAGCTTTCCGCCTTCCAGTTTGATGTCCGTGTAGTCCGTGGCGGCATCGAAGTACACGTACTTGATCGAAGAACCGTCGATGTTGTCGTGTACCTGACCGAAGAGCAGCTTCTCCCAGAGGTCGTTGAGCTCTTCACGGGGGTAGGTTGCACCCAGCTCGCTGGCCTGCACAGCGAAGCGCTCGACGTCCAGCAGTAGCTCCTCACAGCGCCGGTTGTCACGCTTCACCTGAGCGTCAGTTGTCAGGGTGCCACGGTGGGTCTTGACGTAGAGCTCGTCGTCCATCGTTGGCAAGGTGTTCGCCACAGGCAGCGATTCCAGGTGTTTGAAGTAGTCGATCGCTTTGGTGAACACGATCTTGGGGAAATCGGTCCTTTTCTGAAGCTCGTGGGCGCGCTGAAGCATGTCCGGCAAAGGACCACCACCGTGATCGCCTTTACCGTAGATCACGAGCAGGTCGCTGACGCCGTGCATCTTCTTCAGCGTCTTCAGTTCCTTCAGGATTTGGTCGCCGTGGATCGATTCCCCGTAGCCTCCAACCGTGTGGTACGCGAGTACCTTGGAGCCATCCGGCGCTTCCCACCAGAAAAGATGGTACGGAAACGGGATCGGCGGATTGTTTCGTCTGATCTGATGTTTGAGTTTGTGGGTCATGAAGTACTTAATGCCCACCTTGTTGTAGATCTGCGGCATGTTCCAGTTGAATCCGAACACGTCCGGCAGCCAGCCGACCTGCACGTCCACCCCGAAGTGGTCCATGAAGTAGCGCTTTGCGTACAGGTACTGCCTCACCAGAGACTCGCCGCACGGGATGTTGGTGTTGTGTTCATCCCAGGAACCGCCGACTACTTCCCACTGTCCGGACTTGATTTTCTCCGCGATCCGCTTGAAGTCTTCCGGGTAGTAGTGCTCCATCCAGCGGTACACCTGAGCGGTGCTCTGCGCGAAAATGAAGTCGGGGTACTGGTTCATCAGCCGGATGACGCTCCGGAAAGTAAGCGGACAGACCTCGTGCAGGGTTTCGCTCCTCGGCCAGAGCCAGGAAAGGTCGATGTGAGCGTGCCCTACAAGCCAGGCTGTTCCCTCCACCGGTTGCTCTTGTTTCTTCTGTTCTTGTGCCATTCCGAGTCCCGTGTTAAGTCCTACCAGTCCGACGATTGTCAGAATTGCAAGCAGCTTCTTCATCTGGCACCTCCTCGTTAAGTCCGCGGTTGCCGTTCCTCCCCGGCACATCCCCGCAGGCACTTCGTTCTCGCGAGCGCGTCAGGACAGGCGATCTCGGCCAGCCCTTCGCTTCCACTCACGGCCAGTGCGCCAACCAGCGGTAGGCTTCGACGTCCGCTGCTTTCTGCGACACAACAAAGCGACCCCCTGCACCCAAACGGCCGAACACCTGTTGCGTGGTTCGGTAGGCTGCCTCCACGGCAGGCTTGTTCAAGATGCGCCCCCGCGAATCCAGCATCCTTTGCAAACGCAGGGGTCGTGGAGCGACGGCGGCCGCGATCCGGGGCAAATCGAAATACTGCAGAATGTTCGGAACAAACCAGCGAACGTGGTAGGTGTAGAGTTTGTCGCGAACGAGGCTCATGTAATCCGTAAGAGAACTGTCGACCACGACACCGGCGACAGTTGTGTCGAGCGCAGCAGCCAAAAGGGCAAGCAGCCCGCCGTACCCTCTCCCGGTCAGCCACAAACGGGCTTCAGGCTGTCGCAAACGCATTCCGGCCAGCACCTGCAGGACGTCGAAAACCCGCTGGCCGGTGAGTGGACGCCCGAGGATGAAAGAGTTGTAGGTGAAATCCGTCTCCTGGCCGTAGTAGCTGAAGTAGCGGTGATCCTCTTTCCCGTCGCGGCCCGGAACACGCGTTTCCCCCATCCCACGCGGGTCCAAAGCCAAAACTGCGAAGCCGGCCTGCCGCGCCAGTCGCGCAAGCGAGGCTGGATGGGTCAGGTCATCCTTACCGTGGTCGCCAATCGCAACGACAACGTTTTCTGGCGGAGACGATTGCGAACCGCCCAGGAGCAGCGCTGCCAGATTCCCGACTCGGTCCGAAAAGCCAGTGCTTCGGCCTCTCCAAGCGTACCCGAAAGCTCAACACGACCGAGTTCACGAACCTCCACCGGCTCTTGGGTGCTGGGGAGAGCCAATAGAGCATGCAAACGCTTGCGGATTTTCCTCTGGACAGTTTCCACGTTCGAGCCGGTGACACGCGGGAAGTTCGCAGCCAGACTCTCCGCCAGCGCCAGGTTCATGGCCCACACGGTCGTTCCGCCGAGCGAGGTCTGCACCTGCCCCGTGGGCGTGCACTGGAGCGCCGAGTCGGGCTGAACGGTGATCTCGCCCTCGTGCCAGTTCCCCACTTTACCTTTGAGCCAGCGCGACATCCAGGCCACCGCCATTTCGCGCCGCGGTTTGCTGAAACCGTGCTTGTCGTCGGCCTGCACAAGCGACACTTTCTCGGGAAAGCCGAAATCGGCGTACACGCGCTGGAGTTCGCCGAAGGTGTCGAGTGTACCATCGAAGGGGAAAAAATCGCGCCGGGCAGCCGCGATGAGAAGCGGCTTTGGAGCGTGTGGCATCAGCAGGTCCCCGTGGTCAATTCCGTAGGCGAGGCTATTCACGAAGTTCTGCTCTGCGTCAGCGGTCACGTGCGAGATGATTCGAGCCACCAAGGTGGTGACGTAGCACGAAGGCACCGAGACTCTGACGCGCGCGTCCACGGACGTGATGTACGTGGTCAAGGTGCCGCCACCCGAGTTTCCGGTGACCACGATTCGAGTGCTGTCGACTTCCGGCAGGCTCTGTAATAGATCGATCCCGCGAACGCCGTCCCAGATTCTGTACTGCGCCAGGTTCGTACCGGTGAGGTAGCACTGGTTGCCGGCCTGGCAGTGCTGACGCGTGCCAATTCGCAGCAGATTTTTGCCGGTTTCGGGGTCCACGTATTCGCTTCGTTCCCCCTGCCCAAGTGGATCGTAGATCAAAGCGACGAAACCGTTCAGGGCGAGCAAAGCAGCAACGGTCTGGTAAGTGCTGTTCGCTTTGCCGTTGCTCGAATGTCCACACGGGATCAGAACGCCAGGAAACGGCGGTTCCCCTCTTGTAGGGACGTAAAGATTCGCGGTGACGTAGAAGTTAGGCCGGCTTTCGTAGATGATTTTCTCGATCCGGTAGTCGGGCATGACGACCTCGCCCACGTGGCGCACGTTCAGCGGTGTACGCTTCGGGAAAGGCCCAATCATTTCCCGTACCCGCTCGCGAACGTAGCGCTGCCAGGCCCGCCAGTCGTCCGGAGTACGGTAGGCTGACTTTTTCGCCAGCGCCTCGGCCTTCTCTTTCTTCGCGAGGTCGACAAGGAAATCGTACAGCATCGTGGGAGCGTAGCCGAGCTCTTCTTCGTGGCCGGCAAGTACGCGGATCGAACCCGTCTCAGGTCGACAGAAGCCTTTGCTGGCAGACCCAAGCACACCGGTGGCAACAACGAGGAAAGAGATTAACCAGTTCTTCAAAGGAGACTTTTTTGTGCGCAGCGGTGTTGTTTCTTTTCGCCATCTTGGTGGCATTCTCCGCCTCCTCAGCAAAGGGCTTAAACTCACCTCAAACACCGCATCGTCCCCCGAACAGGAAAAAGGTCAACATCCCCAAAGCACCCCCGCCATTTGGCCTGGAACTTTGAGCCGTCAGGTAAACCGGTTTCACAACCTGACAACCAACAACCCTCAGGCTGGATTGCCTGCGGGGAATTCGTTTCAGCTCGTCCGCTTTTTTCCGAACAGTTCGTCCAGCTTGCGTCGTGCCTCGGCGGCGCGACTCTTCTGGACGGGTTGCGACCAATCCGATTTGTGGCGTGTAGCGGGCTCAAAATACCCGCAGAAGTTCGCAGCCTCTTTGTCACGCACGGGCTCGGCCTGGGGCTCGCGACACTGGTTAGGAGCCGAAGTGTCGAAAAACCGGCAGTTTCGACAGCAGCGCAGGTAGGCAGAGCAATTCGGACACGTGTCCGCCCGACTAACAGGTCGATCCAGCTCTACAACTTCTCCGCACTGGTAACAAACAATGGTCACTTCGAGCATGTACACCCCTCAGCATTCTGAACACTGGGGCCTGTCCACAGTCCGGCTGGCAGAAACCGGTACCTTACGTTCGTAAGTTAAGCCAATTTTCCCAGTATTTCAAGCAGGTAAGGAACGGCTTGGTCTGCGTCTTCGACGCGTTCGCCCATGAGAGGACATTCGGTGAATCGGGCTGCTGACGGTAACCGCAAAGCCAGAGCAAGCGACTTCCTGCCGCAACACACGTTCCCCGGCGAGCTAAAGCTCGCCCTGCGCACCGTTCGCGTAGGCGAACGGGCAGCGTTCGTGAAAGTCCATTCGGAAAACCGCAATCCTCTTGGACGGGTTGAAA
>JAADFT010000314.1 GCA_013152765.1 Calditrichota bacterium
AAGCAATCTACTCAACCGCGCGGACAAATTCAACTTTTCGCCCGGGGTGCTGTGATCAGACAAAAATGGGCGAGAGAAAATCCCTCGCCCACACTGTCTTCAGCTTTCGGACATCATTTACTTCTTTTGCTTTTCTTCCTCAGCCTTGGCGATCAGTTTCTCGGCGATGTCTTTCGGCACCTCCTCGTAGTGCGAGAAGCGACGACGGTGCACGCCACGTCCCTGCGTCAGGCTCCGCAGCGTGGTGGAGTACTTGTACAGCTCCGCAAGAGGCACCTTCGCCTTGATCACCTGGAACGGCCCTTCGCTGTCGATTCCCAGGATCTTGCCGCGCCGCGCTGAGAGGTCGCCCATCACGTCGCCCAGGTACTCCTCGGGTACGATCACTTCCACGTCGTAGATGGGCTCGAGGATCACCGGCTGGGCATCTTTGAAAGCCTTCTTGAAGCCCATCGAGGCGGCAATCTTAAAGGCCATGTCGGAAGAGTCCACGCTGTGGTACGACCCGTCGTAGAGCGTGACCTTCACGTCCATCACCGGGTAGCCGGCGATCACGCCTTCTTCCATCGCCTCGCGCACGCCCTTTTCCACGGCCGGGATGTACTTGGACGGCACCACACCGCCAACGATGGCGTCCACGAATTCGAAGCCCTGGCCGCGAGGCAGCGGTTCCAGTCGGAGCCAGACGTCGCCGTACTGGCCACGTCCGCCCGTCTGCTTCTTGTACTTGCCCTGGGCCTCGGCTTTTTTCTTTAAGGTCTCGCGGTAAGGGATCTTTGGCTCAACCAGATCCACCTCGACGCCGAACTTGTCTTTCAGGCGCTTCACCACAACCTCCAGGTGAAGCTCGCCCTGGCCTGAGATGATGGTTTGGCGCAGCTCCGGATCGTAGTGCACGGTGAAAGTCGGGTCCTCTTCGTGCAGCGACGAGAGGCCCGCCGAGATCTTCTCTTCGTCGCCTTTGGAGCGCGGCTCCACGGCCACGCGAATGGCTGGTTCCGGAAAATCGATTCCTTTCAGCACGACCGGGTCGCGTTTGTCGCAAAGCGTGTCGCCGGTGTGTGTGTCGCGCAGCTTAACCACGGCGCCGATATCGCCAGCGTTGATGTAGCCAACCTCGTGGCGTTCTTTGCCGTTCATCTGGTAAACCTGGCCGATCCGCTCCGTGATGCCCCGGTTCGGGTTCAGGAGCTCGGAGCCCGTCTTCACGCTGCCGGAGAACACCCGGAAGAAGCTCAGGTCGCCCACGTGCATGGCCGACACCGTCTTGAACACGAGAGCCGCGGTGGGCTCGTTCACATCCGGTTTGCGGATCACGGTCTCGTCCGAGTCCGGGCGGACGCCCTCTTCCGGCGGCATTTCCGCAGGGGATGGGGCAAAACGCGCGACGAAGTCCAGCAGGTGCCGCGTGCCGATGTTGTTCACAGCCGAACCAGCCAGCACCGGGTAGATCGTGCCCTGCAGCAGACCTTTTTTAATGCCTTCGCGAAGCTCGTCGTCGGTCAGGTCGCCGTTCTCGAAGTACTTCTCCATGAGCTCGTCGTCGGCCTCGGCTGCTTTCTCCACCAGCTTCTCCCGCAGCTCGTTGGCCTTGCTCTGCCACTCGGAAGGGATGTCGGCGGTCTTGAACGTGCCCGACTTGTCGCGGTTGTAGGTTACCAGGCGCATGCTGACCAGGTCGACGATCGTGTCGAAATCTTCGCCAGGGTTCACCGCGAACTGCACGGGCGTGATGGCATTCCCGAAGCGGTCGGTCAGCTGCTGCACCACGTTGTCGAAATCGGCACGGTCACGGTCCAGGCGATTCACGAACAGGATCCGAGGCAGATTGCGGTCGTTGCTCAGCTTCCAGACGGTCTCGGTACCCACCTCGATTCCCGACTCGGCGTTCAGCAGGATCAGCGCCGTATCGGCCACGCGCAGGCCCGACACCACCTCGCCGATGAAATCCGTGTACCCGGGAGTGTCCAGGATGTTGATCTTTTTGCCTTCCCAGGTGCAGTGCATGAAGCTCAGCGCAATGGAAATCTTCCGCTCGATCTCGTCCGGATTGTAGTCCGAAACCGTGGAACCTTCCTCGACACTACCAAGTCGCTTGATCATCCCGGAGGTAAACAGCATGGCCTCAACCAGCGACGTCTTTCCGGCGCCGCCGTGGGCTACAAGGCAGATATTTCGGATGTCCTCAATCCCGTACTCTTTCACCTTCGTCCTCCATTGCGTTGAAGCCTCCGAATGCTCACAGCCAGTGGGTGACTTTCACGTGGATTTCGCCGAACAGCTCGGTTTTTCCAAAAGAGCTCAAGGGTCGGCCTTAACTTGCCCGTTCGAGGCCTCTGGCAAGAAACACCAGGTTTGGCCGTGGCGGGGCGAGCAGACCGACCTACGACTCCTCCAGAGTCCTTTCTTCGCGTTCCCGCAGCATTCGCTTCAGGATTCGGCCGGTGGTGCTGCGAGGCACTTCGTCGCAGAAAGCAATGTAACGAGGGCACTTGTACAAAGCCATCCGGTCGCGGCAGTAGCTGATCAGGTCCTGCGCCGTTACCTTCATGCCCTCGCGCAAAACGACGTACGCCTTCACTTCCTCACCCTGCTTGGGATCTGGCACGCCGATCACCACGGCCCTCTCCACTGCCGGATGCCCAAGCAGACACTGCTCAATTTCGCTCGGGAAAATGCTGAACCCGCCCTTGATGATCACGTCCTTCTTGCGGTCCACCAGGAAGAGGTAGCCCTCGTCGTCCAGGTAGCCGATGTCGCCGGTGTGCAGCCACCCGTTGCGCAGCACCTCCTCGGTGGCTTTCGGCCGGTTCAGGTAGTCCCGCAGTACAGTCGGCCCTTTGACCACCACCTCTCCGACTTTGCCGGGACGCAGAAACTCGTCCGCCTCGCTGAAGACGGCGACCTCGAGTCCGTAGAGCGGCTGTCCCACCGAGCCCGGACGCCACTCCCTGTCCAGCCGAGTGCAGGCCACCAGCGAGAAGGTCTCTGTCAGGCCGTAACCGGGCAGCACGCGGGCGTCGAAGCGACGCTCGAAACCGGAAACCAGCTCCTCGGAAATCGGTGCCCCGGACGTGATGCAGTAGCGCAGGCTGGGAAGCTGCAGGTCATCATCCGCGGCATCCAGCAACTGCGCCAGCATCGTGGGGACAGCAGCCAGCCAGCGCACCTCGTGCTGCCGGAGCGACTCCAGCACGTGGGCGGGATCGAATTTCGGTTCCAGAACAACGCAGCCCCCCGTGAGCAGAGGGGCGTTCATGGTTACCGCCTGGCCGAAAGCGTGGTAGAGCGGCAACACAGCCAGATGCCTGTCGCCGGCGTGAAAACGGAATTGATCCCACAAGAGCTCAGCGCTGGCGCTCAAACTGCTGTGTTTGAGCTCGGCTCCCATGGGCCGTCCCGTGGTGCCCGCCGTGTAAAGAATGACGGCGATGTCCTCGTCGCTCGTCTCCACCGGGTCGGCCAGCGGTTCGCTCTTTTCCTGCAGGCGCACAAAACTGTGAGCCCCCGCCGGAATCCGGTCGCCGAGGAAGATTTTCACAGAACAGTGATCGAGAGCGTCTGCGGCAGCCGCTACCGTGGAGGCGAACCCCTCCCACGCGATCACACCCTTGGCCTCAGAATCCTCCAGAATGTAGCGCAGCTCGCCCTGCTTGTACGTGATGTTGATCGGTACAACCGTAGCCCCGGCGCGGAGAATGGCGTAGTAGGCTACCGGAAACTGCACGATGTTGGGAAGCATCAGGGCCACCCGGTCTCCACGTCGAACCCCCAAATCCACGAGGGCTCGGGCCAGGCGGTTGACGGCGTCTGCGAAACGCGAGTAAGTGACCGTGTGTTCGCGAAAAACGAGGGCCGGCTGATCCGGGTGTTCCGAAATGATTCTGTCCAGTTTCGCGACGAGTTCCGACAAAGTGCCTCCCAGAGTGGTTGCCGCGCCCGTTGTCAGGCAAGTCAACATTCAATTTAGCAGAAATCCCGCTAAAAGTCAAGCTCGAAAGGACGCCCCTGCAACTCTAAAACCTCGGGATTCCCTGCATTTGCACACCACACCCTGACTACGCCTCTGCACAAAATCTTTGCAAAACTCTCCTGAGAAGCGTAGCTTTCAGCGTGTGCACCTGGGGTTCGCTGCGCAAACAAAGTTACAACTGCCGCTTTGCGCATCAGTCCCTGGAATTTCACCAGGGAGCCACGATCGAACTGACCCCAACACGGTGCCAAAACTGCGCGGGGCACGTGCGTCAAGCGTTTTCACAACAAGAGGAGTCCGTCGTGAATTCCGAGAACTTCATCAAGAAGCGCGTGGCCAAGACCGCTGTGCTGCTCGTGCTCACTACCGTGGCCGGGTGGCTTCAGACATCGGTTCTGGCCCAGCCCACCTTCTTCAACCTGACACGCTGGTTCCAGAAGCCGGCCGCGTCGCGCATTCAGCTCAACCAGTTCACGCCCGAGGATTTCCACCACATCGTCGAGCTGGGCTGCGACCACATTCGGCTACCCATCAACCTCCTGGCCTTTGCCGACGACCAGGGCAACCCCGACACGGTGTTCGTCAGGCTGCTCGACCAGGTGATCGACTGGGCAGAAGAGGCCGGACTGGTCATCATCGTCGACAACCACACCTTCGACCCACGCGTGTCCACCAACCCCGCGATCAAGAACAAACTGGTAGCCACCTGGCGCAACCTCGCCGCCCATCTTCGCTCGCGCTCCCAGAACGTCGTTTTCGAGATCCTCAACGAGCCCCACGGCATTGCCGACCCAACCTGGGCAAGCATCCAGCAGGAAGCCATCCAGGCAATTCGCAGTGTGGACACGGTTCACACGATCGTCGTCACACCGGCCAACTGGGCACACATCGAGAACCTGTACCGCCTGCCCAGCTACGCCGATTCTAACCTGGTGTACACGTTCCACTTTTACGACCCGTTTCTTTTCACCCACCAGGGCGCGAGCTGGACCAATCCGCCCATGACCGACCTGGCCGGGGTCCCGTTTCCTTACGACCAGAGCCGCATGCCGGACCTCCCCGCCAGTCTGGTTGGCACGTGGGTTCAGCGAATCTACAACGAGTACCCGCAGCACGGAAACGCCGATTGGGTCCGACAACGGTTACAAAAAGCCGTGGCTTTCGCCGAAATGCGCAACGTTCGCGTGTGGTGCGGCGAATTCGGGGCGTACATACCCAACAGCACCACCGAAGATCGAGCCCGCTGGTTGCGTGTAGTTCGCACTTTCCTGGAAGAAAACAACGTGCCCTGGACGCTGTGGGAGTACTCCGGCGGCTTCGGGATTTTCGAGCCCGGGAGCGACGAGCGTTTCGAGTCGGACCTGAACGTCCCAATTCTGGAAGCGCTCGGGCTCAACGTGCCCCCTCAACACGAGCCCGCACGCGAACCAGACACCACCGGTTTTCGAATCTACGACGACGGGATTGCCCCGGGGTTAATCGAAGACAGCTGGGCACCCGGCGCAGAAATCGACTTGCACTGGACGGAGTCGCCCCACTCCGGTACTGCCTGTTTGCACTTCGCGCATCCGGAAACGTACAACTACCTTGGCCTGCGCTTCTCGCCGGTCAGGAACCTGTCCCTGCTGGTTGAGAAAGGCTACGCGCTGGAAATGTGGGTTCGCTGCAACCAGCCGGACGCCAAAATCCACGTGCGCTTTGTTGACACCAAGACCGGACCGGATGACCACCCCTGGCGCGTGCGGGTCGTGCTGGGACCGCCCGAATTCCGCTGGTCTGGAGACTGGGAGTACGTCAGAATTCCGTTGCGGGACTTCAAAGAGTACGGTTCGTGGGACAACGGTCGCTGGTACAACCCGGAAGGGCTGTTCGACTGGACCGAAATCGAGTACCTCCACATCCTGGCCGACTACAGCGATTTGTCGAGCGTCTCGGTGGACCTGGATGACATTGCCGTCGTCGGCCCGAATTCCGCCGTGTCCTTTCGGACAGGGGGAACCAGGCCCGAGTGTTTTCGCCTGGAACCCGGCTACCCGAATCCCGTAGAGCCGGGGCGCAACGTGATTTTCCCGTTCAACCTGCCCCACGGGGGTCGTGTGAAGCTCACCGTTTTCGACGTCCGGGGCCGGAAGATTTTCGAGACCTCCCGCCTTTACCGCGCGACGGGACCCCACCG